>JASLBX010000267.1 GCA_030146385.1 Jiangellaceae bacterium
GTCGCGTTCGAGACATCACCGGTGCCCGCCTCGCCCTTCGAGCGGATCATCGCCGCGCCCTCGGTGATGCGGCGCAGCGCCTCGCCCAGGTTCGTCGCCCCGCACACGAACGGGACGGTGAACTGCCACTTGTCGATGTGGTTGGCGTAGTCGGCAGGCGTCAGCACCTCGGACTCGTCGATGTAGTCGACGCCCAGCGCCTGGAGCACCTGTGCCTCGACGAAGTGACCGATCCGTGCCTTGGCCATCACTGGGATGGAGACCGTGTTGATGATGCCCTCGATCAGGTCGGGGTCACTCATCCTCGCGACGCCGCCCTGGGCCCGGATGTCGGCCGGTACGCGCTCGAGCGCCATGACAGCGACGGCACCGGCGTCCTCGGCGATCTTGGCCTGCTCGGGCGTGACGACGTCCATGATCACGCCGCCCTTGAGCATCTCGGCCATGCCACGCTTGACGCGCGCCGTTCCAGTCTGCGGAGTGGTCTGCTCGGACACGGGTCCACCTCTACTTGAAATCTTCGTCAGCCTTCATCAACCAGGATACGGGCGCATAGGCCCCCACCCTGAGGTCCACTTGGCGACAACTGGCCTGCTGCCGATCCTCATGATCATGTCGGTTTACTCAGTTATGTCCTGGCCAAACCGACACGATCAGCGAAAGGGGGTGGGGACGGAGTCGTCGAATTCCACGGTTTCCGGCCACGGCGCATGCCCGGCCAGCCGCAACCACCGGACGAGTACCTTGCTGCGCAGTCGGCGCGCCGCCCGCACGGTGTCGTTGTGAAAGCGGCGCGCGTGCCCGACCCGGCGGCAGGCGGCCGTGAGCTCGTCAAGGGCCGCACCGGCGCCTTCCTCCGCTCGCAGCTGCCCAACGAACTCCACGTCGTCCAGCGCCGCGGACAGGGCCGACGTCAGGTCGCTCTCCACCTGTTCGCCATCATCAGGCCCGAGGGTTCGAGCCCTGGTGGCCGCGTCCGCGACGAGAACCGCGCTCGCCGGGTCGAGCACGCCACCCGTTGCGATGTCCAGTGCAGCGCCCGACCGCCGCAGCAGTTGAGCGTCCAGCACTGCGCGGGCCGCGTCCACACGGGCGTGAAGCCGGTCGATTCGACCCGCCGTCCAGGACAGATACACCCCGAGGAGCACCGCCACCCCGGCGATCACGATGATCCATGTCACGGCACTGGCACCCTACCGGCCGAATCGCCGCAACCGGCGAGGTTCGGGACGCGCACCGGATGCCACGGCCATCTCGTACACGGAAAGGATCTCCTCGGCAACGGTCGCCCAGTCGTACCGGCGCACTCCCACCGACGCCGCGGCGCGCATCGCCTCACGGCGCTCCGGGTCTTCCAGCAGAGCGATCGCCTCGGTCGCGAGTGCGTCGGCGTCCCCAACCGGCACGAGCGCACCGAACCGCCCACCGTCCAGGACGGCCCGGAACGCCACCAGCTCGGACGCCAGCACCGGCGCTCCGGCCGCCATCGCCTCGGCGAGCACAATGCCGAACGACTCGCCGCCGGTGTGGGGAGCGATGTAGATGTCGCTCGACGCGAGCATCGCCGCCTTGTCCTCGTCACTTACCCCGCCCAGAAACGTCACGGCGTCCCGGCACTCCGGCGGAATCTTCCGCCGCGCCTCCTCGATGCCGCCCCGCCCGGCCACAAGCAACCGTACTCCCGGGCGGGCGGCGAAGATCCGCGGCCAGGCCTTCAGCAGCACCGGCAGGCCTTTGCGCGGCTCGTCCAGCCGTCCCAGGAATGACAGCGTGCCATCCGGGCCCTGCCACTCCGGCCGCGATGACGCCGCGGCGAAGCGGTCGACGTACAGCCCGTTCGGGATCAGCACCGGGTCGCCGCCGAGGTGCTCGACCGGCAGCTTACAGGCCTCCTCCGACACCGCGATCCGGGCCGAGATCTTTTCGAACGCCGACTGCAGGATTCCGTACGCCGCGCTCATCGCCCGGGACCGCGGGTTGGCCTGGTGGAACGTCGCCACGACCGGCACCTCGGCCCACCACAGAGTCAGCAGGCCCAGGCTTGGAGACGCAGGTTCATGGACGTGGACGACCTCGAACTTGCCGTCGGAGAGCCACCGCCGAACCCGCGACGCCGACACCGGGCCGAACGTCAGGCGGGCCACCGACCCGTTGTATGGGACGGGCACGGCCCTCCCGGCGCTCTCGACATACGGCTCCATGGCGGCCTCGTCGTCGCCTGGCGCCAGGACGGAGACCTCGTGGCCGCGCGACATGAACTCCTCGGCCAGGTCGCGAATGTGCACTTGCACGCCGCCTGGGACGTCCCACGAGTACGGGCACACCATCCCGATCTTCATCTGGCCCTCGATTCGGCGCTGTTGGCCACGAGGTCCGCCAGGAACAACGGCTGCAGCATGTGCCAGTCCTCGGGATGCTCAGCGATGCCCGCGCTGAACTGATCGGCCACCGCTTGAGTCATGTGTACCACTCGGGCACTGCCGCGGGCCTCGTCGGGCGGGCGTACCTCTCCGTGGAACCGCACCACGAGCTCGTGGTCCGGCTCGTCGCCCTCGTACCAAAGAGTTACCGGCAGCAATGCCGCACCGGTACGCATGGCCAGCGCCGCGGGTCCGGCCGGCATCCGCGTCGACTCCCCCAACAGCTTCACATCGATGCCCCGGCGGCTCAGGTCGCGGTCCGCCAGCAGCGGCACCAGACGCCCCTTCTTGAGCCGGTCGGCAAGCGTCACGAACGCGTCCTCCGTCCCGCCGGTCAGCGGCAGGATCTCCATGCCGAGCCCCTCGCGGTAGGCCACGAAGCG
>JASLBX010000004.1 GCA_030146385.1 Jiangellaceae bacterium
CCGAACGGCACGTCGGTGCCGCCGACGGCCTGCAGGCCGAGATGGACCATCCCGTCCCCACCCACCACGACCAGACCGGCCACGCCGGCCGCCACGGCCTCGCGGGCCATGTCCTCGCTCTCCCGGACATCGCGGCCGATCAGCTCGCGGACGTCCAGCCCGGCGTCGATGAGGCGCGCCGACGCGGCCTTCCCGGCTCGTGCGCCACGGCCCCCGCCGGACGTCGGGTTGATCAGCAGCGCGATTTCACGGGTCACGCGCGAACATTAGCGCCCGGGCCAGCCACCCGGCACCCCCCGGCCGGTTCGATCACGTTCAGCATGCGTATGCCGGCCGTACCAGGCGCATGCGCATGGTGGAGTGCTGACAAACCTGGTGGAGCTCTACGTGATGTCGTCGTCGATGCGCCCGAGCTCGTCGAGTTGCTCGACTGGTGTGGCTTCATCCTCGGAGAGATCCATCCCGGCCAACCGGCTGCGCCGGCGGTCCATGACCCGGCACACGACGACCGCCGCCTCGAACAGCAGCCACATCGGTGTCGCCAGCATGATCAGAGTGAACGGATCGCCCGTGGGCGTGGCGACGGCGCCGAACGTGAAGATGCCGACGATCACCCACCGCCGAGCGGACGACAACATCTCGTGCCTCAGGACCCCGACCGCGTTCAGCAGGACGACGAAGATCGGCAGGAGGAAGCCGATACCGAACACGAGGACGATTCGGATGACGAACGAGAGGTATTCCTCGAACGGGATCAGGTTGTCGATCAGGTCGGTCGGCGTGAAGCTGAGCAGGAACTCCCAGGCCCTGGGCATGATCCACAGCGCGAGGGCGACACCCGCGGCGAACATCGGCACTGCGGAACCGACGACGGCGGCGGCCCACCGCCGCTCATTGCGGTACAGCGCCGGCGTGATGAAGGCCCACAGCTGGTAAATCCACACCGGCGCAGCAAGGATCAGGCCGGTGAGCATCGCGATCCGCAGTGGTATGAAGAGCGGATCGGTCGGCCTGGTGTACGTCGCGCGGGTCGCATCGGCGCCAGTGCGGGCCGCGGCCTCGTACATCGAGTCGGTCAGGAACTCGATGATCTGGTTCCGGAAGACGAAGCCGACGATGCCGAAGAGGAGGACGGCCAGCCCTGCCTTCACCATCCGCGACCTGAGTTCGCGCAGGTGCTCCCCGAGGGTCATCCGCCCTTCGGGATCCCTTTTCGGGCCAGACCCCTTACCGCGACGGCCGAGGATGGTCGCCACGAACCCCGCCGCCCCTGATCAGGCGTCGCGGTTGGACGACTCGCCCTGCCGCTCGGCGGATTCCGCCTGCGGCGCGGGCTCAGCTGCGCGCGAGGCCTCGGCCGGCTGCGCCGTGTCGGTGTCGCCGGCACTGACCTCAGGCGTGGAATTCTTGTCGTCCTCCATCATGCCTTTGGTCTCCGCCCGGAAGATCCGGAGCGAGCTACCGAGTCCGCGGGCCAGCTCGGGCAGCCGCCGGGCACCGAACAGCAGCAGAATGAGCAGAGCGACGATCAGCAGCTGCCATGGTCCGATGTTGCCCATGGTGTGACCTCTTCCTTTGTAGGGCCTGACCTCAATGGTATGTCCGGGCGCGCCTCAAACCCTAAGCCGGCCGGGCTCGCTACTTGCGGGGCGATCCTACGACCTGTTCCACGTCGCTCGACAGGCCGCCCACCTCCTGGCCCAGCCGGGCGGTCTTCCGCCACACCGATCGCACCGAGAGCACGACCAGCATGACCGCGCCCACAAACAGCAGCGCGGCAACGATCCACAGGACGATGGCCGCAGTCGACATCGCGCCTCACCTTAGCCCGACTGCGATTCGATGACATCAAGCGCCGCCTTCGCCTCAGCGACCACGTCGGCCGCCAGGTCGGCGGGCTCAACTACGCGTCCCGTCCCGCCCAAACGCAACACCAGGCGCCGCAGCCACCGGCGGTCGGCGACCCGCAGCCGGATGGTCAGCCCGCCGTCGTCGTTCTCGGTCACCGACTCACACGGGTAGTACTCGGCGACCCACCGTCCGGCCGGCGTGACCCCGAGGGTGACCAGCTCATCGTCCGGCGACGGCTGGAAGATTCCCGCGCTCAGGTCGCGCGCCCGTGCCTGGGGCGGGACGGACGCCGGTACATCCAAGATGGAGATGGCGGCCACCCGGTCCAGTCGGAACAGCCGTTCGGCCTCCGCGCGGCGGCACCATCCCTCGAGGTAGAGCCGTCCGTCGGCGAGGGCCAGCCGCATCGGGTCGACGTCGCGTTCGGTCGTCTCGTCGCGGCCGGGGACCCAGTACGACAGGTGCAAGCGGCGCTTGTCGTCCAGCGCCCGACGGACGACGGCCGCCACCTCGGCCACCGAGTCGCCGTCCACCTCGACCCGCACGTCGGCGGCCCGCTCGGCAGCCGATCCGGCGGCCTGCTCGAGCTTGGCGATCGCCCGGTCGATCGCGCCCCGGTCGTAGGACCCCGGCATCGCCGCCAGCGTGCGCAGTGCTACCACCAGGGCCAGCGCCTCGTCGGTACCGAGCCGCAGCGGACGGGCCAGGTAGTCGGCGTTCGACACGCTGATGACGCCCTCGCCCTCGACGGCATCCATGTCGACCTCGATGTAGTCGCCCATGGCCAGCCCGGGCAGGCCGGAGAACCACAGCACGTTGAGGTCGCGCAGAATCTGCCGCTCACTGACGCCGAACAACTCGGCCACGTCGGCCAGCCGGGCATTCGGGTGCGAGAGCAGGTACGGCAGCAGCGACAGCAGCCGGGCTACCTGCTGCTGCGCACCGCTGGCTCGCTGGGTCACGCCGCGGCCTCCACCACCGCACGGAGGCGTTCGACGACGCGCTTGCGCACGTCCTCCGGCTCCACCGCGACGACGTCGGCGCCGTACCCGGCGAGCTCTTCGGCCAGCACACCACCGTCCGAGTACGGGACGCTCAGCTCGTCCCACCCGTCCGAACCGACCCGGGTACCCGTCGCACGCCGCCGCAGGCCGTACCCACTGCCCTGGCGCACCCGGATGCGGGCACTTGCCGTCTGCCGGGCCGGGGCCAGCGCGCCTGCGGCCTCGCGAACCTGGTCGGCCGGGGGGACGTCGTACGAGCCCGGCTGGCCGGCGGGCTTGACGTCACCGACGATCCGCGACAGCCGGAACAGCCGTGGCCCGTTGCGCGCCAGGTCGTGACCGACGACGTACCAGCGGCCGTGCCAGGACAGCACGCTCCACGGCTGGAGACTGCGCTGCATGGCGCGCCCGGTGGGGTTCTTGCGGTACGAGAACGTGACGGGACGCCGGTCGCGGACTGCCTCCCACATCGGCAGAAACGCGGGCTCCTCAACGGCGAGCCTTGGCTCGATCGCGGCCAGCGCGGAGGTGTCGGTCTCGACGCCGGCTGCCCGCAGTTTCAGCACCGCGCTACTGGTGGCCTCCGCCAGGCTGGCGTGCTGCCACACGCGCGCGGCCAGGCCGATCACGGCGGCCTCGTCCGGCTCAAGGCTTATCTCCGGCAGCTCGAAGTCCTGCCGGCGGATGCGGTAGCCCGGTTCCTCGTCGCCGAACGGGTCGAACGAGCCGGTCTCGATGGGAATGCCGAGTTCGCGGAGCTCCTCCTTGTCGCGCTCAAACATGCGCTCGAAGGCCTCGGGAGTCTGATCGCCGTAGCCGCCGACGACCTGCCGGATGCGGCTCTTCGGCACGAAGCCGCGGGATACCAGCAGGCAGATGACGAGGTTCATCAGCCGTTCGCTCTTGGCTTGGTTCACCGCCAGTCCCCTTCCCCTCCACACGAGAGGCTAGCCGAGTCACTAGCCTCGGAGCGTGGTCCGATGGCGTAGTGGTGTCGTGGTGTCGATCCGCCGGACGTGGGCCGGTGCGCGCGAGCTGGCAGTGACTGTGGACGGCGGCGGCGAACCGGTCGCTGCCCTAGCCTACCCGGATCTGGTCGGCGATCCGCAGGTCGGCGACCGGGTTCTGCTCAACACCGGCGCGCTGGCGCTCGGGCTGGGGACGGGCGGGTACGCGCTGGTCGTGGCGCTGCCAGACCGGTTGCCGGACGATCCTCTGCCGGGTCCCGGGCACCTGGTGAAGGCCCGGTATACACCGCTGCAGTCGACTGTCCTGGGTGTCGACGAGCAGGAGTCGCCGCACCACGAACTGCTCCGCGACTCCGACTCGCTGGACGGGATGCCGGTCGTGACGGCCGACCTGCATTCGGCGCTGCCTGCGGTACTCGCTGGCGTGCGGGACGCCGCGCCCGAAGCACGGGCCGTCTACGTCATGACGGACGGCGGGGCGCTGCCGCTGTGGTTCAGCCGGACGGTGTCCGCACTGCGTGACGCCGAGTGGCTCGCCGGCAGCGTGACGGTCGGCCAGGCGTTCGGCGGGGACGCCGAAGCGGTGACGCTGCACACCGGCCTGCTGGCGGCGCGCCACGTGCTCGGGGCCGACCTGGCCGTCGTCACCCAGGGGCCGGGCAACCTCGGCACCGGCACGCGGTGGGGATTCTCAGGGGTCGCCTGCGGCGAGGCGGTCAACGCCGCGGCGGTGCTGGACGGACGTCCGGTCGCCTCGTTGCGCATCAGTACCGCCGACCCGCGAGAACGGCACCAGGGGGTGTCGCACCACAGTCTGACGGCCTACGGCAGGGTGGCGCTCGCGGCCGCGGACGTCGTCGTACCCGAACTGCCCGGGACGTTCGGAGACACCGTCCGCGAGCAGGCGTCGCGGCTTGCCCAGCACCGGATCGTCAACGTCCCGGTGGACGGCCTGCTGGACGCGCTGCGCGCGGCTCCGGTCAGGTTGTCGACGATGGGCCGCGGGCTGGACGAAGACGCCGAATACTTCCTCGCCGCCGCCGCGGCCGGCCGCCACGCGGCGCTTCGCTCGAGCTGCGTCAGCGGACGTCGAGCAGGTCGACGACGAAGATGAGCGTCTCGCCGGGTGCGATGACCTGGCCGGCACCGCGGTCGCCGTAACCCAGGTGCGGCGGAATCACCAGGCGGCGCCGTCCCCCGACCTTCATGCCCTGCACGCCCTGGTCCCAGCCGGCGATCACCTTGCCACCGCCGAGCGGGAACGCGAACGGCGCGCCGCGGTTCCACGAAGCGTCGAATTCCTCGCCGGTCGAGTAGGACACGCCGACATAGTGGACCACCGCGGTCGTGCCGGCCGTCGCCTCCACCCCGTCCCCAACGACGAGGTCCTCGGTGACCAGGTCGTCGGGCGGCGGAAAGTCAGGGAAGTCGATCTCGGGACGTTCGAGGGTCACCTCAGTAGCTCCCCACGATGTCGATGACTATGGCGATCGGCTCGCCTTCGGCATTCTCTTCCGTCACGTTGTCCTGTGGGGCGATGCGCACCAGCAACCGGGATCCGGCCTTCTGGCCCTCGATGGTCTCCACCAGGCCAGGCACCGGGGTCTGCTCCGCGTTGATCACTGTGACGCTGCCCTCGGTCCACGAGGAGAAGCCGTTCTCACCGGTCTCGTACGAAACCTCCAGGAACTTCACGACGAGGTTCGAGCTGAGGTCGGCGCCGTCACCGGCGACGATCAGATCAGTGGTCGACTCCGACACGGGCTCGGCCGACTCCGGGAACTCGACCACCGGCTCGTCTGCGCCCTCGCCGGTGACCGTCGGCATGTCGTCCGGCAGGTCCGTCACTGGCTCACCGGAGATCGGTGTGTCGATGTTGTACGACTCGATGATGTCCACCACGAACACCAACGTGTCCTCGGCGAGATCGTGATCCGCCTGGGCACCGTAGCCCATCTCCGCGGGGACCGACAGCAGTACCCTCGAGCCGACCTGCTGGCCGACCAGGCCCTCGTCCCAGCCCTGGATGAGCTGGCCCAGTCCAACGGGGAATCCGACCGGCTCGCCGCGGTCATAGGAGTTGTCGAAGACGTACGGAACCGGGCCGTCGGAGTCTGCGGCGGCTTCGTCGGTCGGCTCGGCGCCCTCCTCGGCAGTTGCGTCAGCGGGGGCATCGGTGGGCAGATCAGCCGGGTCACGCGGTTCCCACGTCTGGCCGAGATAGTTCACGACCAGAAAGTCGCCGGCAGCCACCTTGGCGCCGTCGCCTTCGGAGAGGACCTCGACGACGAGTTCCTCCGACGGTTCATCCGATGGCACGGTGATCTCAGGCTTTTCGCCAAACTCGCCGGACGCGCTGAGTTCGCTGGCGTCGCCGCGGTCGCCGCCGGAGTCCGAGCCGCACGCGCCGAGCACGACGACGCTACCGAGCACGGCGGCGACAAGGGTTGGGTATCGACGCACGAGGGACATGTCCTAACCAGAAGAGGGCGTACACGCAGCAGTTACCCTAACTCGCCTGACTGAGAACGAGATGAGAGGACTACATGCTGGCGATGAGCTTTTCGACCCGCTCGTCGACCGAGCGGAACGGGTCCTTGCAGAGTACCGTCCGCTGGGCCTGGTCATTAAGTTTGAGGTGAACCCAATCTACGGTGAAGTCGCGCCGCCGTTCTTGCGCGCGTCGGATGAACTCGCCACGCAGCCGGGCCCGCGTCGTCTGCGGCGGGATGGACTTGGCAGCGAAGACGGCCACGTCATGGCAGACCCGCTCGACTGCACCGCGCCGCTCCAGCAGGTAGTACAGCCCGCGCCGACGGTGGATGTCGTGGTACGCCAGATCAAGTTGGGCCACCCGCGGATGGGTCAGCGATATGGAGTGCTTCTCGCGGTACCGCTCGATCATCCGGAGCTTTGTCACCCAGTCGATCTCGCGCTCGACTAGCGACAGGTCGCCGGAGTCGATGGCCTTGATGGTGCGCTCCCAGAGGTCGAGGACCCGCTTGATCACCGGAGTCGCCAGCTTGCGCCGGTCGACGAAGTCACGGGCCTTGGTGTAGTACTCCTCCTGGATCTCCAGGGCTGAGGCCTCGCGGCCGTTGGCGAGCCGCACCTTGCGGCGGCCCGTGACGTCGTGGCTGATCTCGCGGATCGCCCGGATCGGGTTCTCGAGCGACAGATCACGCAGCCCCGCCCCGGCTTCGATCATCCGCAGCACGAGGTCGGTCGCGCCAACCTTGAGCAACGTGGTGCACTCGTTCATGTTCGAGTCGCCGACGATCACATGCAGCCGGCGGTACCGCTCAGCGTCCGCGTGCGGTTCGTCCCTGGTGTTGATGATGGGACGGCTACGGGTGGTCGCGCTGGACACGCCTTCCCAGATGTGCTCGGCCCGCTGGCTAACCGCGAAGACGGCGCCGCGCGGGGTCTGGAGCACCTTTCCGGCGCCGCAGATGATCTGCCGGGTGACCAGGAATGGGATCAGGACGTCCGCCAGCCGCGAGAACTCGCCATGCCGGCCGACGAGGTAGTTCTCGTGGCAGCCGTACGAGTTGCCCGCCGAGTCGGTGTTGTTCTTGAACAGGTAGACGTCGCCGGCGATGCCCTCCTCGCGCAGCCGCTTCTCAGCGTCCACCAGCAGCCCTTCGAGGACGCGCTCGCCCGCCTTGTCATGCGTCACCAGGTCGACGATCGAGTCACATTCGGGGGTGGCGTACTCGGGGTGGCTGCCGACGTCGAGGTAGAGCCGAGCGCCGTTGGAAAGGAAGACGTTGCTGCTGCGGCCCCATGTCACGACCCGGCGGAACAGGTACCGCGCGACCTCGTCGGGTGAGAGTCGCCGCTGGCCCCGGAACGTACACGTGACGCCATACTCGTTCTCGAGCCCGAAGATGCGGCGATCCATGCACCCAGCCTACGTGTCCGAGGCCTGACTAGGCCGTCGGCGGTTCCTCTGTCGTTCCGCCGGTCGACGTGCCGTCCTGCGGGCCGGACTCGCCTTCCGGACTGGCCGGCGTAGCCGATGCGGCGCCCTGGCCGTTGCCGAGCAACTCCTGGAGCCTCGCGGGCGTGATGCGCTTGAACTTGCGCCTGGGTCGGTTGCGGTCGAGCAGCGCCACCTCGAGGGCCTCCGTGGTGAGCCGCCGCACCTCGCCTGACGCGTTGTCGCGGCCGAGGGCAGCGACCGCGAGCCGGGCGGCGTCGTCGAAGCTCATGGCCTCCCGGTAGTTCTCGGACAGGTGCCGGCTGACGAGATCGGCGGCGCCGCCCATGACCGCGAAGCCGTGCTCGTCGACGACCGAGCCCTCGTAGGTGAGCCGGTAGATCTGGTCGTCAGCGGCGCTGTCGCCGACCTCGGCCACGGCGATCTCGACCTCGTACGGCTTCGGCTGGGTGGTGAAGATCGCGTCCAGCGTCTGCGCGTAGGTGTTGGCCAGCGCCCGGCCGTTGACGTCGGCCCGGTCGAACGAGTACCCGCGGAGGTCGGCCAGCCGCACCCCGGCGATCCGCAGGCTCTCCAGCTCCGGGTAGCGGCCGGCCGCGGCGAACGCGATGCGGTCGTAGATCTCGCTGATCTTGTGCAGGGAGCGGGACAGGTTCTCGGCGACGAACAGGATGCCGTGCTCGTACTGCATCACGATCACGGACCGCCCGCGAGCGATGCCCTTTCGGGCGTAGTCGGCCTTGTCCTTGTAGAACTGCTCCGGCGAGACGTATCCGAACTGCATCGACACGGACGCTCAAGTCCCTTCGGCTAGTGGTGGCGGGTACGGAGGCTACTCGACGGGAGCGTTGGGGCCGTCAGGACGCTGGTTGCGGCCCGCGACGACCCGCTCGACGACCTCGCCGACGGCGGAGTCGTCCAGGCGGCGGTATCCCTCGGCGTCCACCAGCGCGACGATCGGGTAGATCCGCCGCTGGAGATCGGGACCGCCGGTGGCCGAGTCGTCGTCGGCGGCGTCGTAGAGCGCCTGCACGCACACCGCGACAGCCTCGTCGGCCGTCAAGTCGGGCCGGTACAGCTTCTTCTGAGCCCCGCGTGCGAACAGCGACCCGGAGCCGACCGCGTAGTACGAGTGCTCTTCGTACCGGCCGCCGGTGATGTCGTATGAGAAGATCCGCCCATCCTTCTCGATGTGGTCGTAGCCGGCGAACAGCGGCACGGCCGCGAGGCCCTGGAAGGCGAGCGCAATGTTGCCGCGGATCATGTGCGAGAGCCGGTTGGCCTTGCCCTCCAGCGACAGTGCCGTGCCTTCGATCTTCTCGTAGTGCTCTAGCTCGAGCTGGAAGAGGCGGACGAGCTCGACCGCGATCCCGGCTGTTCCAGCGATGCCGACTATGGAGTACTCGTCGGCTTGGAACACCTTCTCGATGTCGCGCTGGGCGATGATGTTGCCCATGGTGGCGCGCCGGTCGCCGGACATCACCACGCCGCCCGGATACGTCGCGGCCACGATCGTCGTGCCGTGCGGAATGTCGGTGCTGACCACGTTGCTCGGCGGGGTACGCCGTCCGGGCAGCATCTCCGGCGCGATACCCGCCAGAAAGTCAGTGAACGACGATGTTCCCGGCCGCATGAACGCAGCCGGGAGCCCGCTCGATTCCGACAGATCCAACCTATTCTCCGCCCTTCTGCACGAATCCGCGGACGAAGTCCTCTGCGTTCTCTTCGAGCACCTCGTCGATCTCGTCGAGCACCTCGTCGACGTCCTCGGCCAGCTTGTCCTGCCGCTCCTTCAGATCCTCGGAGACCTCGGCCGACTCATCAGTTTCGACGTCTTCGCTCTTGCGCGGCTGCTTGCGCTGCTGACCGCCACTCGTGTCACGCGCCATGGCTCACCTCCGAGAACTCGCGCGGTCTCATGGCATGACCCTACCCACCCGGACCGACGTTTCGCGCGATCGTTACGTGCCCGGAATCGTCAGCCCTGAGCGAAGTTGCAGCCGCGGAATAGATCACGTAGAGAGGGCAATCCGTAGGTTTACGGGGCGTGCAAACCTCATAAACGTGGGGTTACCCGCTTCACGCGATGATTCCGGCGCTAGCCGGCGGAGAGCTCGTGTAGCAGTTCGTCGGCTGTCCGGCAGCGGTCCAGTAGCAGGCCGACGTGGGATTTCGTCCCGCGGAGCGGCTCGAGGGTCGGCACTCGCTGCAGAGCGTCCCGTCCCGGCAAGTCGAAGATGACCGAGTCCCATGAGGCCGCGGCCACGTGCCGGGCGTACTGGGCCAGGCACCGCCCGCGGAAGTAGGCCCTGGTGTCCTCGGGCGGTTCGTGGACGGCGCGCTCGATCTCGGCATTGTCGATCAGTCGTTCGATCCGCCCCATCGACACCAGCCGCTGGTACAGCCCCTTGTTGGGACGCACGTCCGAGTACTGCAGGTCAACCAGGTGCAGCTTGGGGTGCGACCAGTCGTAGCTGTCCCGCTCGCGGTACGACTCGAGCAGTGCCAGCTTCGCCACCCAGTCCAGCTGATTGGACAGCTCCATCGGGTCGCGTTCGAGCGCGGCAAGCACGGCCTCCCACCGGTCGAGCACGTCGGCGGTGACCGGGTCGACGTCCTGCCCGTAGCGGTCCTGAACGAACTTGCGGGCCTGCTCCGCGTACTCCATCTGCAGCTGGACAGCGGTGAGCTTGCGGCCGTCCTTCAGCGTGATGAGGTGCTGGAGGGACGGGTCGTGCGACACCTCGTGCAGCGAGCTCACCGGCCGCTCCACCGAGAGGTCGACCCGCAGGAACCCCTCTTCGATCATCGACAGGATGAGCGCGGTCGTCCCGAGCTTGAGGTAGGTCGAGATCTCCGAGAGGTTCGCGTCCCCGATGATCACGTGCAGCCGTCGGTAGCGTTCGGGATCGGCGTGCGGCTCGTCCCGCGTGTTGATGATCGGACGCTTCAGCGTGGTCTCGAGGCCTACCTCGACCTCGAAGTAATCGGCGCGCTGCGACAGCTGGAACCCGTCCTTGCTGCCGTCCTGGCCGATCCCGACCCGCCCGGCGCCGCACATGACCTGCCGCGACACGAAGAACGGGATCAAGTGCCGGACGATCTCCGCGAACGGAGTGGACCGGTTCATCAAGTAGTTCTCGTGGCAGCCGTAAGAAGCGCCCTTATTGTCCACATTGTTCTTGTAGAGCTGGGTGGGCGCTGTGCCGGGAGCCAGACCGGCGAGCCGCGCGGCCTCGGCCATTACCCGCTCCCCCGCCTTATCCCACACGACGGCGTCGCGCGGGTTGGTCACCTCGGGCGAGGAGTACTCCGGATGCGCGTGGTCGACGTACAGACGGGCGCCGTTGGTGAGGATGACATTGGCCAGCCCGATCTCCTCGTCGGTGAGCTGGCTCGGGTCGGCGGCGTCGCGGGACACTTCGAACCCGCGGGCGTCGCGAAGCGGGCTCTCTTCCTCGAAGTCCCACCGCGCCCGGCGAGCCCGGGACGTCGCCGAGGCGTACGCGTTGACGACCTGCGACGAGGTCAGCATCGAGTTGGCGGACGGGTTGCCTGGCACGGCGATGCCGTACTCGGTCTCGATCCCGACGATCCGACGAGCGCTCATGTTACGAGACTACGTGGAGTGGCGCGGCCAACGAGAAGAAGACCCGCTCGAGCAGTCCCGTCGTCGGCAAGACGCGCCGACCCGGACACTCCACCACGCGTGGCGGTGCCGTACCATCCGAGTGCGGGTGGTACGGCACCAACAGGCTTGCTGAACGTGATCGACAGGCGTTACAGGTACTGGCCGGTGTTGGCCACCGTGTCGATCGACCGGCCCGCCTCCGAGCCCGTCTTGCCGGAGATGAGCGTACGGATGAACACGATCCGCTCGCCCTTCTTGCCGGAGATCCGGGCCCAGTCGTCCGGGTTCGTGGTGTTGGGCAGGTCCTCGTTCTCCTTGAACTCGTCCAGGCACGCAGTCAGCAGGTGCTGGACCCGCAGGCCCTTCGTGCCGGCCTCGAGGAAGTCCTTGATCGCCATCTTCTTCGCCCGGTCGACGATGTTCTGGATCATCGCGCCGGAGTTGAAGTCGCGGAAGTACAGGACTTCCTTGTCGCCGTTGGCGTATGTGACCTCGAGGAACCTGTTCTCTTCCGTCTCGGCGTACATCCGCTCGACGGCCCGCTGGATCATCTCCGCGACGGTGCTGTCGCGGTCGCCGCCGTGCTCGGCCAGGTCCTCCGGGTGGAGCGGCAGGGCGGATGTGAGGTACTTGGAGAAGATGTCGCGCGCCGACTCGGCGTCCGGCCGCTCGATCTTTATCTTCACATCGAGCCGGCCGGGACGCAGGATGGCCGGGTCGATCATGTCCTCTCGGTTGGACGCTCCGATCACGATCACGTTCTCGAGCGACTCGACGCCGTCGATCTCGGACAGCAACTGCGGGACGATGGTGTTCTCGACGTCGGACGACACGCCCGAGCCGCGGGTGCGGAACAGCGAGTCCATCTCGTCGAAGAACACGATCACCGGCGTGCCCTCGCTGGCCTTCTCCCGGGCCCTCTGGAACACCAGGCGGATGTGCCGCTCGGTCTCGCCCACGTACTTGTTGAGCAGCTCCGGACCCTTGATGTTGAGGAAGTACGATTTGCTCTCCTCGCCGCCGGTCTTGCGCGCGACTTCCTTGGCCAGCGAGTTCGCCACGGCCTTGGCGATGAGGGTCTTACCGCAGCCGGGCGGGCCGTACAGCAGAACGCCCTTCGGCGGCCGCAGGTGGTGCTCGCGGAACAGGTCGGCGTGCAGGTAGGGCAGCTCGATCGCGTCGCGAATCTGGTCGATCTGCCGGGCCAGCCCGCCGATGTCGGTGTAATCGATGTCGGGAACCTCTTCCAGGATCAGTTCCTCGACCTCGATCTTCGGGATGCGCTCGTAGACGATGCCCGAGCGCGGTTCCAGCAGCAGGGAGTCGCCGGCGCGCATGACCGACCCGCGCAACGGCTCGGCGATGCGCACGACTCGCTCGTCGTCGGTATGCCCGATGACCAGGGCCCGCTCGTCGTCCATCAGCTCCTTGAGCATGACGACCTCGCCGATCTGCTCGAACTCCATCGCGCGGACGACGTTGAGGGCCTCGTTGAGCATCACTTCCTGGCCGATCTGGAGGGACTCGGTGTCGACGTCGGGGCTGACGGCAACGCGCAGCTTGCGACCGCCGGTGAACACGTCGACCGTGCCGTCCTCGTAGGTCGACAAGTACACACCGAACCCGGCCGGCGGCTGGGCCAGGCGGTCGATCTCTTCCTTGAGCGCGACGATCTGGTCGCGGGCCTCACGAAGAGTGGCAGCTAGCCGGTCGTTCTGAGCGGTGACGGTGGCAAGCTGCGCCTGCGTCTCGGCAAGCCGCTCTTCGAGCACACGGGTGCTGCGCGGGCTGTCGGCCAAGCGGCGGCGCAGGGCAGCGACCTCCTCCTCGAGGAAGGACACCTGCGCGGACGTGTCAGGGTCTTCGGGCTCCGGCGTGCGCCGGGAACGCTCGTTGCCGCCATCGTGAGTCGACACGATCCCTCACCTCCCATAGCTGCCTGGAAAGGCCTCCACGCCATGACCCTACCCGCCGAAGGCGACAGCGCCACTCCCAAGCCGCATCGTCCTCACGTGGCGCATATCACGCCCCATCACGACCCCACTGGTGATCATTGTTGTCAAGGGGTTGCGTACCGGCCAGCAACGGACAATGATCTGCGGGCTAGACAGGTTGTCGGGTGCCCGGTGCGGGACGTCGCCGCCGGGGCGGGGCGGTCACCCCCGGGGCCAGACGCCGGGACGTCATGAGAAAGCCGGTGTGGCCGATCATCCGGTGATCCGGCCGAACGGCGAGCCCTTCGACGTGCCAGGTACGCACCATCGACTCCCACGACACCGGCTCGGTGAACCCGCCGTGCTCGCGGACCGTCTCGACGGTGCGAGCCAGCTGCGTGGTCGTGGCCACGTAGCAGCCCAGCACACCGCCCGGCACCAGCGCCTCCCCTGCCGCGTCGATGCACTCCCACGGCGCGAGCATGTCCAGGATGAGCCGGTCGACGTCACGCTCGTCAAGTTCCTCGGCGAGGTCTCCGACCGTCAGCCGCCAGGCCGGATGCGGCCCGCCGAAGAACTTCTCGACGTTCTTGGTCGCCACCGCCGCGAACTCTTCGCGCCGCTCGTACGAGTGCAGCAGCCCCTGCTCCCCCACCGCGCGCAGCAGCGACATGGTCAGCGCACCGGATCCGACGCCGGCCTCGACCACCCGGGCTCCCGGGAACACGTCGGCCATGGCGACGATCTGCGCCGCGTCCTTCGGGTAGATGACGGCCGCTCCGCGCGGCATCGACAGCACGAAGTCGGCCAGCAGCGGACGCAGCGCCAGATAGGCCGTCCCGCCCGTGGACGTGACCACCGTGCCCTCCGGCTGGCCGATGAGCGCGTCGTGGGAGAACGACCCCTTGTGGGTGTGGAACGCCTTGCCGGGCTGCAGGGTGATGGTGTGGTGACGCCCCTTGGAGTCGGTCAGCTGGACCTGGTCGCCTGGCCGGAACGGGCCGGTACGGTTCCTCGGGTCGATGGTCACGGCACGCCAGCGTAGAGCGGGACGTCCGGCTAGGACGCGCTGAGGGCGTTTTCGATGTCGGACGACGCGAGGACGCCGTACACGGCGCCGACCCCGTCCACGACGAGATACTCCGACGCGGGCGTCGCCCGAAGCGCGGCCACCAGTTGCTCGCCCGACAGGTCGGCCGACAAGATCATGCCGGGCTGGATCGATCGCGACACCTGGTGGACGGGAATCCACGGCCTGCGATCCTCCGGCGTCGCCAGCACGGCTGCCTCGTCGACCAGGCCCGTCGGCTGGTTCGCCGAGTCGACCACGACCAGCGAGCGCACACCGGCCTCCTGGGCCTGCCGGATGGCCTCGGCCAGCGGCGTGTCGGCCGCCACCGGAGCCGCCCGCCGGGTCAGGGTCCGGACGTCCAGCTTCGGAAGCTGCCGCCGCAACCGTCCGGCAACAAGGGACTGGCTCGCGCCGGACCACAGCAACATCGCGATGAGCGCGGCCCACACGATCATGAACATGCTGGGCCGGCCCATGGCCAGGACGAACGGTGTGACCAGGACCGCAGCGGCCAGGATCTGGCCTGCGCGGGCGGCCACCACAGTGCCGCGGTGCTCGTTGCCGGAGATCTTCCAGACGATCGCGCGCAGGATGTGCCCGCCGTCCAGCGGGAGTGCGGGCAAGAGGTTGAAAACGCCCACAACGACGTTGGCGACGAACAGCCCCCGCAAGGTGTACTCCGCGATGTCCTGCTCGACCAGCTGGTACGCGACGAAGGCCACCCCGCCGACGGCCAGTGACACGATCGGCCCGGCTGCTGAGATGAGGATGTCGCGGCCCGGCGTCGGCGACTCGCGCTCGATCTCGGTGTGGCCGCCGAGGAAGTGCAGTGAGATGCCGCGGACCGGTAGTCCGAACCCGCGTGCCGTCAGCGCGTGGCTGATCTCGTGCAGCAGCACCGACCCGTACAGGAACACCGCGAAGGCGAACGTCACCGCGTAGACGCCGGCGCCGAGGTCGGGCAGGGACGCTCTCGCGTTCGGCGCGAACCCGATGGTGATGACGGCCGCCACGATCAGCCAGGTGGGGCTGACGTGCACCGGAATGCCCGCCACCCGGCCGAGGGAGAATTGCCTCGGCACCTGGCGCGACCGTCCGTTACTCATCCGATCAGGCTAGTTCACTCACCGCGATTGTCGGGGGCGTGCCCTAGAGTCGCCGACATGAGGACTGCAGCGGACACCCCAGTCGAAGAGTCGGCCGTCCGGCTGACTCTCTCGCCGTCGCGCGCGTCGGATTTCATGACCTGTCCTCTGCTGTATCGCTTCCGGACGATCGACCGGTTGCCCGAGCGGCCGAGCCCGGAGGCCACCCGCGGCACCGTCGTCCACGCCGTGCTCGAGCGCCTGTACGACCTGCCGCCGGCCGACCGGACGCCGAAGCAGGCGGTTTCGCTCCTGTACCCGCAGTGGGAGGAGTTGCTGTCCGTCGAGCCCGATGTGGCGTCGCTGTTCGAGGACGACTCCGACGGCTCGGCGCTGCGGGGCTGGCTGGCCAGCGCCGAGATTCTCATCCGACGGTACTTCTCGCTCGAAGACCCGACTTGCCTCGAGCCGGCCGAGCGTGAGCTGTACGTCGAGACGACGCTCGAGTCCGGGTTGTGCCTGCGCGGGTACGTAGACCGGCTCGACCGCGCGCCGGGCACCGGGGCTCTCCGGGTCGTCGATTACAAGACCGGCAACGCGCCACGCGAGGGCTTCGAGCAGCGGGCGATGTTCCAGATGCGGTTCTACGCCCTCGTGTTGTGGCGGTTGCACGGCGAGGTGCCCAAGCTGCTGCAGCTGGTCTACCTCGGCAGCGGCGAGATCTTGAGGTACGAGCCGGACGAAGCCGACCTGCTGGCCACCGAGCGAAAGCTCGCCGCCTTGTGGCGGGCCATCGAGCGGGCCATCGAGTCCGGCGACTGGCGGCCGAACCCGACGCGGATGTGCGACTGGTGCGACCATAAGGCGCTGTGCCCTGCCTTCGGCGGCACGCCGCCGCCGCTCCCCGAGTACACCGCGGGCAACGACTCCGACGAAGCGCCGTCGCCTCGGATGTCACCAGTCGACGCGTAGGCCACTTAGGCCGGCCGTCGCGACGCGCCTAGCCTTGGGTCGTGCACAACCGGGTGCCTCGCCAACAGGGCCGCCCGTGGGTCTTCGACATCACGCTCACGGCCGTCCTGCTGATCCTGGGCCTCGTCCTGCTGTTCACGTACCGGCCTGCCGACGGCATCGACTACCGGGAGCCCGACGCGCTTGGCGTACTCCTCGTCGTGGCCTGGACGGCACCGCTGGCGTTCCGCAGGGTCGCGCCGCTGCCGGTGGCGTTCCTGCTGGCCGTGCTCAACCTGCCGTTCCTCTTCCTCGACTACTCCGTGCCCACCGCGGCCGTGGTCGGGCTCATCGTGATCTACAGCCTCGGGGCGTACACGACGTTCGTTCGGGGCCTGGCCGGGCTCGCGGCGATGTACGCCACCACGGTGCTCTACCTGGTGGTGGTGTCCGATCGGTATCCCGATGCCGAGAGTGTCGGGGCGGTCGGCGCGGCGTTCGTCACTCTGGGGTACTTCGGCGCGTGGGCGATCGGGCGATCCGTCCGCGCTCCCCGGATCTACGCGCGCGAGCAGGAGCAGCGCGCCGACCAGCTTGAGCGCACGCGGGAGGCCGAGGTGCGCGCCGCCCTGGCCGAACAACGCGGACAGATCGCCCGTGAGCTGCATGACGTTGTGGCGCACCACGTGTCCGTCATGACCGTCCAGGCAGCCGGCGCACGGCGAACGCTGGACCGCGATCCCGAGCGAAGCAAGGAGGCGCTCGGCTCTATCGAGGACACTGGCCGGTCGGCTCTCGCCGAGATGCGGCGCATCGTGGGCGTCCTGCGAGGGCCGTCGGATGACGGCGCCGACACCCCCAAGCGTTCGCCCCAGCCCGGGCTCGCCGACCTTCCCGAACTCGTCGAGCAGCTGGACAGCGCCGGGCTCGGGGTAGGTGTCACCGTCTCAGGGCAGGAGCGCCCGCTGCCCCTGGGCATCGACCTGACGGCGTACCGGATCGTCCAGGAAGCCCTGACCAACACGCTCAAGCATGCCGGCACCGGAGAGGCCAACGTGGCTGTGAGCTACGCTCCAGCCGAGTTGGAGGTCCGCGTCACTGACAGCGGAGCCGGACGGCAGGCCGCCGGGCCCGCTGAACTACCGGGCCATGGGCTGCTCGGAATGCGCGAGCGCGTGGCGCTTTACGGCGGCGAACTATCTGCGGGCAACCGGCCGGGCGGCGGCTTCGAGGTACGCGCGCGGATCCCGCTGCGCGACGATGCATAGGGTGGCTGCGATGGTGAGTCCGATTCGGGTGCTGCTGGTCGACGACCAGCCGCTGCTCCGTACCGGATTCCGGATGATCCTGGACGGCGAGCCCGACATCGCCGTGGTGGGTGAAAGCAGCGACGGCGAGGCGGCCGTGGCCGACACCCGCACGCTCCAGCCCGACGTCGTCGTGATGGACATCCGGATGCCCCGTCTCGACGGCGTCCAGGCGACCCGCGCCATCACGGGCTCGGCGCGCGACAGCACGCCACGCGTCCTCGTGCTGACAACCTTCGATCTGAACGAGTACATCGTCGAGGCGCTGCGCGCAGGAGCGAGCGGCTTCCTGCTCAAGGACGCCCCCGCGGACGACCTTGTCGCCGCCATCCGGACGGTTGCCAAGGGGGACGCCGTGGTCGCGCCGAGTGTCACCCGACGGCTGCTGGACATGTTCGCCAAGCACGTCCCGTCCGCCGACGAGGACGAGGACTCCGGCGCGCTCGACCTGCTCACCGAGCGTGAGAAGGAGGTCCTGAAGCTGGTGGCCCGTGGCCTCTCGAATGCCGAGATCGCGGCCGAATTGGTGGTGTCAGAGACGACCATCAAGACCCACGTCGGCAATGTGCTGACCAAGCTCGGTGTTCGGGACCGGGTGCAAGCCGCCGTGTACGCGTACGAGAGCGGCCTGGTCCAGCCCCGGTCGCGCTGATCCACCACCGGTCAGCCGGCCAACCGGTCGACGATTGCGCCGTACACGCGGGGCAGTCGGCAGGCCAGCGGTACGATCCCGCTCCGGATCCGGGGGCTGCGAGCCGCGGCGAGCAGGGTGCCAGTCAGCACCCGGTAGTCGCGGGTGATCCGCCGCCAGTCGCTCTCGTATCGGTCCGGATTGCCGGCCACGATCGCGCTGACGGCGGCGCGAGCCTGCGCCAGGCCGAGCCGGATGCCCTCGCCGGTGAGCGCGTCGACGTATCCCGCCGCGTCACCCACCAGCAGTGCCCGGCCGGAGATCCGCCGCGCCGTCCGCTGCAAGAGCGGTCCGGCGCCGCGGAGCTCTGAGACCGGTGCGGCACTGGCTAGTCGTTTTCCGGCGGCGGTGGTCTGCAGGATGGTGGAGTAGTCCAGATTCCGCTGTCCCAGGACAGCCACTCCGACCAGGTCAGGGCCCACGGGAGTGACGTAGACCTCCGCTTCGGCCGTCCAGTGCACCTCGACGAACTCGCTCCACGGCTGCACCCTGAAGTGCCGCCGCACGCCGAAGCGAGGTGCCGTGCTGCCGGCCGGACGGGCCAGCTCGACCTCCTGGCGGACCCGGGAGTGGAGACCGTCGCAGGCGAACAGCCACCGCGCCTGGAGGCCAGCGGCTGTGACGGTGGACGCGTCCTGGGCGACCGCTGTGACCCGTGCCGCCGTAACCTGCACGCCGAGCTCCCGCGCCCGGTCTGCGAGCGCCTGGTGCAGGGTGGTGCGCCGGACGCCCAGACCCGGCCCGAGGCGGAAAGGGTGGTCGGCGACCGAGCCGTCCGCGACGTATCGGATGCCGACGAAGGGATGCCCGTCCACCTGCGCCCCGAGCCGGCGCAACGCGGCCAGCGCGCCCGGCATCAGGCCCTCGCCGCACGCCTTGTCGATGGGGCCGGGCCGCGGCTCGCACACGATCACCGACATACCCGCGAGCCGGGCTTCGATGGCAGCGGCAAGCCCCACCGGCCCGCCACCGGCCACGATCACGTCCGCGTCGGCCATTGCGGCCATCGTAGGCTCGCGTGCCCCCTGGCGATCAGATGACGTACTCCGGACGTCGGCGCAGGCCACGAGCCCGCCAGGTCACCTGATCGTCGGCACCACTGCCCCGGCCAACACGATCAGGTGACCCGCGCGACATATCTGTGCAGGTCACGCGCGCGTACTGCTCATCTGATCGTCTGCCCGCTGACGATCAGGTGACATATCGACGATCAGGTGACCCAACGGTGGCGAGAGCGCGCTCCTCGATGGGGATCCGGAAACCGAGCAGAAGGAGGGCGTTCGCGACGCTGAACGCCACCGCCGTCACCCAGGCCGTGTGCACCAGCGGCAGGGCCGCCACCTCGACGGCGACAGCCAGGTAGTTCGGGTGCCGCAGCCACCGGTACGGGCCGCTGGTCACCAGCGGCATGCCCGGAACCACGATCACCCGCGTGTTCCACTGCTTGCCGAGGGCCGACACGCACCGCCACCGCAGCACCTCAGTGGCCACCACCAGCGCGAGCATCGGCCAGCCGAGCCACGGCAGGAAGGGCCGGCCGGCCACCACCACCTCGACGACGCAAGACACGAGCAGCGCCCCGTGCATGATCGCCATCACCGGATAGTGCGAGCGGCCGTACTCCACGCCGCCGCGGGCGAACGCCCACTCGGCGTGCCGCTTCGACACCACCAACTCGGCGATCCGCTCCCCCGCTACCGCCGCCACCAGCACGATGTACGCGATCACTCAGGCCACCTCAACAGCACGAGTTCGGAGCAGAAGCCCGGGCCCATCGCCAGCATCAGGCCCGGTGAGCCGGGCGGCGGCGGGTGGGCCAGCGTCCAGCCCAGCACGTGGAGGACCGACGCCGACGACAGGTTGCCCACCGTGGCCAGCGACCGCCGCGCGGCGGTCAGCTCCCCGTCGGCGAGCCCCAGCGTCCGCGCCATCGCGTCCATGACCTTCGGCCCGCCGGGATGCGCCACCCACGACTCGACGTCCGCGACCCGCAGTCCGTAGTCCCGGAGGAACCCGGTGACGTCCTCACCAAGATGCGACTCAACGACGTCGGCCACGCTCGCCGCCAGCACGATGCGGAAGCCCCTGCCTCCGACGTCCCATCCCATGACCCGCTCGGTATCCGGATACATCCGGCTGCGAGTCGCCACCACCCGCGGCCCGCCCACGCCTAGCTGTCGCGCGCGGGCATCACCAGCAAGGACCACGGCGCCGACGCCGTCGCCGAATAGCGCGCTCGCCACCAGGTTGGCCGCAGAGTCGTCGTCGCGCTGGACGGTCAGCGAACATGCCTCCGCGGCAAGCAGCACGGCGACCCCGTCCGCGTTCCCGGCCAGCATGTCGTGCAGCCGAGCCAGTCCGGCCGCGCCGGCGACGCAACCCAGCCCGAACACCGGCACCCGCCTGACGTCCGGCCGCAGCCCCAACGCGGCCACGAGTCGAGCGTCGACCGAGGGTGCCCCTATGCCGGTGACCGATACCGTCATCAGCACGTCGACGTCCGCCGGCGAGAGCCCGACCGCGTCCAGCGCCTCCCGCGTCGCGTCTGCCCCGAGTTCGACGGCGAACCGCAGGTAGGCATCGTTTGCGGCGCCGAATCCGTCGAGCTTGCCGTACTCATCCAGCGGCAGCACAAAGTGCCGGGTCTCGACTCCGCTGGCAGCGTGAAGGCGGTCGAGCAGATGGCGGCGTTCGCCATGGACGTCCAGCATCTCGGCGACCGCTCGCGTGATCTCCGCCTGCTCGTACCGGTGAGGCGGTAACGCTGTGGCCGCGGAGATGACCTGGGTCACTCTGCCATCATCACAGACAGTTAGGCTCGCCGCTGTGGCGCAGCAGTTCGATTACGAGTTCCTCGCCCTCCCGATGCGTTCCCTCGCCGACGCCGCCCTGCAGCGGGCGCGCGACCTCGGCGCCGAGCACGCCGAGTTCCGATTGGAGCGCATCCGCAGCCAGGACCTCTCGCTCCGCGACGGCCGTCTCGACGGCAGCCATGACGGCGAGGACGTGGGGTTCTCGGTCCGGGTCGTCCGAGACGGGACGTGGGGATTTGCCGCTGCCGTCGACCTGACCCCCGAGGAGGCGGCCCGGACGGCCGAACAGGCCATCGAGGTGGCCAAGGTCGCCAACGCGATGAGCACCGAGCGCGTCGAGTTGGCGCCCGAACCGGTGTACGACGACGTCACCTGGATATCTGCGTACGAGGTCAACCCGTTCGACGTGCCGGACGGCGAGAAGCTCGCCCTGATGATCGATTACTCGCGGCGGGTCCTTGACCACAAGGGCGTCGACCACGTCACGGCCGAGCTCAGGCAGGTGATCGAGGGCAAGTTCTACGCCGACACGGCAGGGACGATCACAACTCAGCAGCGGGTTCGCATCCAGCCTGTGGTCGAGGCGCTGACCGTGGACGCCGAGTCCGGCCGGTTCGAGACGATGGGGACGCTCGCCGCCCCCGCCGGGCGTGGCTGGGAGTACGCCACGGGCGCCGACGGGCTCGTCGACTGGGCGGCCGAGCTCGACCGCCTCCCGGAGTTGCTCGTCGAGAAGCTCGCCGCACCGACCGTCGAGGCCGGCACGTACGACCTGGTCATCGACCCCACCAACCTGTGGCTGACCATCCACGAGTCGATCGGCCACGCCACCGAGCTCGACCGCGCCCTCGGGTACGAGGCCAACTACGCGGGCACCTCGTTTGCCACAATCGACAAGTTCGGCACGCTCCAATACGGGACGCCGGTGATGCACATGACCGGCGACCGGACGACCCCTCATGCGCTGTCGACCATCGGATACGACGACGAGGGCGTGCAGGCCCAGCGATGGGACATCGTCCGGGACGGCGTCCTCGTCGGCTACCAGCTCGACCGCCGCATGGCTTCGATGATGGCCGACACGCTAGGCGTCGACCGTTCCAACGGCTGCGCATTCGCCGATTCGGCGGGTCACGTCCCTGTCCAGCGGATGGCCAACGTGTCGCTGCAGCCGGCGCCGGACGGCCCATCCACGGAAGAGCTGATCGGCCAGGTCGAGCGCGGCATCTACGTCGTCGGCGACAAGTCCTGGTCGATCGACCAGCAGCGGTACAACTTCCAGTTCACCGGGCAGCGGTTCTACCGGATCGTCAACGGGCAGCTCGCCGGCCAGCTCAACGACGTGGCCTACCAGTCGACGACGACCGACTTCTGGGGCTCGCTCGAGGCGGTCGGCGGCCCGCAGACGTACGTCCTCGGCGGCGCGTTCAACTGCGGCAAGGCGCAGCCGGGGCAGGTCGCGCCGGTGTCGCACGGCTGCCCGTCCGCCCTGTTCAGCGGCGTCCGGATGCTCAACACCGCCGAGGAGGCAGCACAGTGACCATGACACCGCAGGAGATCGTCGACCGCTGCCTCGAGCTGGCCAAGGCCGACGGATGCGTCGTGCTCGTCGACGAGAGCCACAGCGCCAATCTGCGCTGGGCCAACAACACCCTCACCACCAACGGAATCATCCGGTCCAGGTCGGTCACTGTCATCGCGACGGTCGGCGGCGGTACCGGGACGTCGTCCGGCGTCGTGGCACGCAGCGCCGTGACGGAGGACGTGCTCGAGCCGCTCGTGCGGGCAGCCGAGCAGGCCGCCCGCGACAATGGGCCGGCCGACGACGCCCGACCGCTCGTGGCCGGAGACGCCATCGCTGACTGGACGGACGAGCCGGGCGAGACGTCGATGAACGTGTTCGGCGAGATCGCGCCGGGGCTCGGCGAGGCCTTTGGCCGGGCCCGGTCCGCCGACCGGGTGCTGTACGGATACGTCGAGCACGACGTCACGACCACATATCTCGGATCGTCCACCGGGCTGCGGGGCCGGCACGTCCAGCCGACCGGGCACATCGGCATCACCGGCAAGTCCGGCGATCTGACCCGCTCGGCCTGGGTCGGGCAGGCGTCCCGTGCCCTGACGGACGTGAACGTGGCGAGCCTGGACACCGAGCTCGCCCGCCGGCTTGGCTGGGCCGAACGCCGCGTCAACCTGCCGGCCGGCCGCTACGACACGGTGCTGCCGCCCACGGCCGTGGCGGACCTGATGATCTACGCGTACTGGACGATGAGCGCCCGCGACGCCCACGACGGGCGGACGGTGTTCTCCAAGCCGGGCGGTGGCACCCGCGTTGGCGATCGCCTGTCACGGGATCCGGTCACGCTCTGGTCCGATCCCGCCGAGCCCGGCCTGGAATGCCCTCCGTTCGTCATCGCGCACGCGTCCGGCGCCCATCAGAGCGTGTTCGACAACGGGCTGCCCTTCTCGCGTACCGACTGGATCGCCGACGGGACGCTGACCGCGCTCCAGCAGACCCGGCACTCCGCGGATCTGACGGGGTTGAGCATGACGCCCGTGGTGGACAACCTGGCCATGAGCGTGGCCGGCGGAACCGGGACGGCAGACGACCTGGTGGCCGGCGTCGAGCGCGGGCTCTTGCTCACCTGCCTGTGGTACATCCGTGAGGTTGACCCGCAGAATCTGCTGCTGACCGGGCTGACTCGCGACGGGGTGTACCTGGTCGAGGACGGGGAAGTGGTCGGGGCCGTGAACAACTTCCGGTTCAATGAGAGCCCAGTGGCGCTGCTTGACCGGTTCAGCCAGGCCGGGGCGACCGTCCCGGCGTTCAGCCGTGAGTGGGGCGACTACTTCCCGCGCACGGCAATGCCGGGTCTCCGCGTCCCGGACTTCAACATGTCCTCGGTCTCCCCTGCGTCCTAATTGACCACGTAAAGAGGGGACTCCCCTCTTTACGCGGCTTGCAAGAGTGGCAAAGGCGGGACAAGCCCGGTAGAGCCGTGGCTGAGCCGCATCAGGGCTCGTTCTCCCGCTGGACGATCGCGGCGGGCGGAACCTCCGGCTCGACGGCGGATCGTGTCCGGCGCCCGCGCACATACCGCGTCACCTCGACCAAAACGGTGATACCTATCGCGATCGCGAAACCCGTCAGCAGGCCGCGTAGCGGGTCGTCCTCGAAGGCGCGGCCACCCAGATAGCCGATCACCGCTGCGTAGGTGGCCCACGACAGCGCGGCGATGGCGTCGAAGAAGGCGAACCTTCGCAGGGGGTACCCGACCGTGCCGCAGGTCAGCGTCGTCGCCGTCCGGCCGCCGGGCACGTAGCGCGCGATCACTAGGATCAGCCCGCCACGCTTGTAAAGCGTCCGCGCCGCCCAGTCGAACGACTTGCGTGATCGAGAACCCTCGCTCGCCCGCGCCAGTAGCCGCCCGCCACCGAACCGACCGATGAAGTACGAGATGTGGTCGCCGATGAACGCACCGGCAGCGCTGCTGAGTATGACCAGCAGTAGGTTGGGGCTGGCGTTCGAGGCAGCGAACACACCCGCGCTGATGACCAGCGTCTCGCTCGGCACAACGGGGAAGAACGCGTCGATCGCCGCGATGGCCAGCAGGCCCAGGTAAATCCACGGCGAGCCCATCGCACTTTCGACAGCCTGGACTATCCCGTCGATCACGCGTTCCCCTCTCGGCAGGCACCCTGACCTCTGATCGTAGGCGCCTCCGCGGCGTCCCATATCGGACCTACGGGTGAACGTTCCCCGATATCGTCTCCGGGTTCGCCCTCAGCCAAGCCCAAGTACCAGGCCCAGAGCGCGAAACCCACAAGTTTGTCGGAGCCGGCTGGCACGCTGCAGCGACAAACAACCCCGACCAACCAAGGGAGGACGGCCGTGGGTCAGAACTCCAAGGCACGGCGCGAGGCCAAGCTGCGCGAACGGAGGCGGCGCGAGCAGGCGCGCTCGAATGCTCGGCGCGGCCGCGCGGGCACCCGGCAGACCGGTCCACACGCTGCTCAAGACGCTGCCGCGGGAATCCACGCCGCTTCCGATACCCCCCGAGTACAGCAACAACCGCCTGAGCCACCGCCCGAGAGCGTCATCCGGCTGCTGGCGAAACTGGCCCATTCCTTGCAGTACAACCTCACAGACGACGCCGAGCGGCTGGTCACACAACTCGTCGCGATTGACACGGCGTACCCGAAGCTGCTCGACCAGCAGTTGAGACGTGCGCTGGCCAATGCCGTCCGCTCGGCGTTCCAGGCCGGCTGGCTCCCACTGGACGTGGTCGAGCAGGCCCGGCGGCGACTCGACGAACGTGTCCAGCCGTTCCTGATCGACGCGATCCTTACCGAGCACTCTCGCTACTCCGCCGCCACGATTGACACTCGGTGGGAGGCCCAGGTGGACGAACTGCCCGCGACGCAGCCCCTTCGTGCAGACCGTCCGCTCCTGGCCCAGTGGACCGAACGTTATGGCGTCGACCGCCACGACGGACTTCGTGGGATCGTATCGATCGCCGGGTTCTGCCCGGACCTGCCGCCTTTGCCCCGGCTGGTGCCACTCCCCGGCTCCGGCCGGGCAGATCAGGGCTCGGTGCGGACGGGTGTCGATCACAAGGTGCTCACTCGAATCCGCAGCCTCCTCGCCAAGGCCGAATCGACGGAGTTCGCCAGCGAGGCGGACGCCCTTTCGGCCAAGGCCCAGGAGCTGATGTCGAAGTTCTCCCTGGACCGCGCCCTTGTGGAGGCAGGCATGGAGGCATCCGAGCCACTCGACGCCCCCACCGCGAGGCGCATCTGGCTGGACGCACCCTACGTGTCGGCCAAGACGAACCTCGTCGGCGCAGTGGCCCGGGCCAACGGATGCCGGGTCGTCACGGCCACCGGCCTCGACTTCGTCACCGTCCTCGGCCGCGAGACCGATCTGCAGCTGGTCGAGCTGCTCGTGACGTCCCTGCTCGTCCAGGCCAGCCGCGAGATGCTCCGCGCTGGCCGTCAGGTCACGGCCTACGGACGCTCCACAACACGCTCGTACCGGCACTCGTTCCTGGTTTCGTATGCCGTTCGGATCGGTGAGCGACTACGGGCCGCTACCCAAACAGCTCGCGACAGCGTCGATGACGCCGAACGCCTACTGCCCGTGCTGGCGACGCGCGAGCAGCAGGTCGAAGAGATGGTCACCGAGCTGTTCCCCCATACGGTGTCGCGACGGGTCTCGGTGTCCAACGCCGCCGGATGGCAACACGGCCGCACTGCTGCGGACATGGCGACGCTCAACACCGGACGGCCAGTGGAGGCGGGATGACTGCTGTGTCACGCCTCGAAGGCCGACGGGTCGGGGCACGAGCACACCAGGTTGCGGTCGCCGTATGGCCCGTCGATCCGCCGCACAGGTGGCCAGTACTTGTCCTCGCGCACCGACGCCACCGGGAAGACGGCCGTCTCGCGCGTGTACGGGTGGGTCCACTCCTCGACCAAGGTCGACGCGGTGTGCGGAGCGTTGCGCAAGGGGTTGTCCTCTGCCGGCCACTCCCGCGCCGCCACCTGCTCGATCTCGTGCCGGATCGCAATCATGGCGTCGCAGAACCGATCGAGCTCGGCCAGGTTTTCGGACTCGGTCGGCTCGATCATCAGCGTCCCTGCCACGGGGAACGACATCGTCGGAGCGTGGAAGCCGTAATCGATCAGACGCTTGGCGACGTCCTCCACCGTGATGCCGGTGGCCTTGGTCAGCGGTCGCAGGTCGACGATGCACTCGTGCGCCACGAGCCCGTTCGCCCCGGTGTACAGAACGGGGTAATGCTCACCCAGCCGGGCGGCGACGTAGTTGGCCGAAAGGACGGCAACCTGGGTGGCCAGGGTCAGGCCGGCCGGACCCATCATGCGCACATACGCCCACGAGATCGGCAAGATCGATGCCGACCCGAACGGCGCCGCCGATACCGGCCCGATGCCGGTGGCCGGCCCGGCCTCCGGCAGCAGCGGGTGGTTCGGCAGGAACGGCGCCAGGTGCCGCCGAACGCCGATCGGCCCGACACCGGGGCCCCCACCACCGTGCGGGATGCAGAACGTCTTGTGTAGGTTCAGGTGGCTCACGTCGGCTCCGAACTCACCGGGCCGCGCCACTCCTACGAGCGCGTTGAGGTTGGCTCCGTCGACGTACACCTGCCCGCCGGCCTCGTGCACCAGGCGGCACAGCTCGGTGATGCCCTCCTCGTACACGCCGTGGGTGGACGGGTAGGTCACCATGATCGCCGCCAGCTGGTCGCCGTGCTCGGAGATCTTCGCCTGGAGGTCGTCCAGATCGACCGTCCCGTCGTCGGCCGCCGCCACGACGACCACGCGCATGCCGGCCATGACCGCGGACGCGGCGTTTGTGCCGTGCGCGCTCGATGGGATAAGGCAGACGTCCCGCTGCTCGTCTCCGCGCGAGCGGTGGTACGCCCGGATGGCCAGCAACCCGGCCAGCTCGCCCTGCGAGCCGGCGTTCGGCTGAACCGACACCGCGTCGTACCCGGTGATGGCTACGAGCCAGGTCTCGAGCTGCCGGATCATCTCCAGGTAGCCCTGCGCCTGGTCGACCGGGGCGAACGGATGGATGCCGGCGAACCCGGGCCAGGTGAGCGGCTCCATCTCGGTGGTGGCGTTCAGCTTCATCGTGCACGAGCCGAGCGGAATCATGCCGCGGTCCAGCGCGTAGTCCTTGTCAGAGAGCCAGCGCAGGTAGCGCAGCATGGAGGTCTCGGACCGGTGTACCCCGAAGGTCGGGTGGGTCAGAAAATCGCTCGCGCGGCGCAGCTCGTCCGGGATTGCCGGCTCGGCCTGCGGCTCGATGCCCGAAGCGCCGAAGGCCTTCCAGACCAGTTCCAGGTAGGCGGGCGTGGTCACTTCGTCGCATGCGATCCGGACGTGGTCCGCATCGGCGATCCCTAGGTTCACGCCCAGCGTGGCGGCGGTCGCCATAACGGCCTCGGCCCGGCCGGGCACCCGGGCCAGGATGGTGTCGAAGTACGCGCCGTGGACGACCTCGACTCCCCCGGCCCGCAGACCGGCGGCGAGCGTCGTGGCAAGCCCGTGCACCCGGTTGGCGATCTCACGAAGCCCGTCCGGCCCGTGCCATACCGCGTACATCGACGCGACGACTGCCAGCAGGACCTGCGCAGTACAGATGTTGGACGTCGCCCGCTCGCGGCGGATGTGCTGCTCGCGGGTCTGCAGCGCTAGCCGATAGGCCGGAGACCTGTCCGCGTCCACCGACACGCCGACGAGCCGGCCGGGCAGCCCGCGCTCAAGCCCAGCGCGGACGGCGATGAACCCGGCGTGCGGGCCGCCGTACCCCAGAGGCACGCCGAATCGCTGGGACGATCCCACCACGACGTCGGCACCCTGTTCCCCCGGCGGGACCAGGACGGTCAGGGCGAGCAGGTCCGCCGCCACGGCCACCAGTGCCGATCGCTCGTGCGCGGCGTCGATCAGCGGCTTCAGGTTACGCAGCCGGCCGGACGCGCCGGGGTATTGCAGGATCACGCCGAACAGCTCGCCCTCCGGCAATCCCGCATCCAGATCGACGACGTCCACCTCAATGCCGAGCGGCTCGGCTCGGGTCTGGATGACCGCAATGGTCTGCGGCATACAGTCGGCGTCGACGACCAGGCGGTTGCTGGCGCCACGGGTCGAGCGCCGCATCAACGTCATCGCCTCGGCAGCGGCGGTCGCCTCATCCAGCAGGCTGGAGTTGGCCGTGGGCAGGCCGGTCAGGTCAGCCACCATTGTCTGGAAGTTCAGCAGCGCCTCGAGCCGGCCTTGCGAGATCTCCGGCTGGTACGGCGTGTACGCGGTGTACCATGACGGGTTCTCGAGTACCCGGCGCACGACGACCGGAGGCGTTACGGTGTCGTGGTAGCCGAGGCCGATCATCTGGACGTTCCGCTGGTTGCGCCGCGCCAGGCCGCGAAGCTCCTCGAGGGTCTCCTGTTCGGTACTGGCGGCCGGCAGGTCGAGCGCTCCTGCTTGGCGAATGCCGGCCGGGACGGCGGCGTCAACCAGATCGTCCAGGGAGGCGTATCCGACTCGTTCGAGCATCCGCGCGATCTCGTGGTCTCGTGGACCGATGTGGCGGGCGACGAATGGTGCGGACGTGCTGACGGCGGACAATGACTGGGACATCTGCATAGCTCCTCGCGGGCTGTGGTGTCCCCCTCTGTCGGGCGTCCGGACGTGCCCTCCAGAGTTGCCTCGCCCGACCGGTCCTTCGTGCCTGAGAGGTTGGCGGGGAGTTGCCCCTTCGGCGCCCCACTTTCACGCGGGGTCTCTCCCGGCCGGGTTCGATGGCTCGACATTTAGGTTAACGCGACCGACTCGGCGTGGCGAACGGAGACACGCTGGGCCGCCCACCAGGTGTCTCGGCGCCGTACCACCCGCGTGCGCCTGGTACGGCAGAGCCACGCCTGCTGAACGTGATCGAACTGCCCCGGCCTGAACGTGATCGAACTGCGCGGCGGAGTTAGGCTCCCGCGACCCGGCTCCGGCGGCGAACAGCCAGCTCGTCGCCTGGGTGCTCGCCGGCCTCCTGACCCGGTCGCTCGGCCGGTAGCTCGGTGAGCGTGGCCTCGACCTCGCGCCAGACCCTTCCCACAGCGATGCCGAACACGCCCTGGCCACCCTGCACCAGATCGATGACCTCGTCGGTCGAGGTGCACTCGTAGACGCTGGCGCCGTCGCTCATGAGGGTGATGCCGGCCAGGTCCTGAACGCCGCGCGCACGCAGGTGCTGGACGGCTTGGCGGATCTGCTGCAGTGACACTCCGGTGTCCAGGAGGCGCTTGACGATCTTCAAGACGAGGACGTCGCGGAACGAGTACAGCCGCTGGCTGCCGGACCCGTGAGCGGCCCGGATCGACGGCTCGACCAGCCCGGTGCGGGCCCAGTAGTCCAGCTGCCGGTAGGTGATGCCGGCCGCCGCGCACGCGGTCGGCCCCCGGTAGCCGACGTCCTCCGGGACCGGCCCGACCATGCCTTCGAACAACAGCCCTTGTCGGCTGGCCTCGGCTGCGGCGTCGCGATCAGCGCCCCCTGCCGGACCAGCTCCGCGTGTGCTGTCTCCGCTCACGCCGATCCCTCCGTGGATTGAACTTGACCACTGGTGACGCTAGGCCGCGGACACACATCGGTCAATGCAACACGCGGGATAAGTCTCAACCTGAACTTCACCCTGGTCGCCGTTCGATCACGTTCAGCAGTCTTCTGCCTGCCGTACCAGGTGCACGCGCCTGTTGGAGTGCCGAGAAACCTGGTGGACGTGATCAATCGGTGCCGTACCACCCGCATGCGCCTGGTACGGCACCCACGCGCATGCTGAACGTGATCAATCAGCGCTCGCTGCCGAAGTCCTCGGGCGAGACGTGGTCGAGGAACT
>JASLBX010000010.1 GCA_030146385.1 Jiangellaceae bacterium
GTCATGACGCTGCACGTGGCGGACGGCGGCGTCACTCCCTGACGTGCCCCTCGCCGGTGACGACGTAGGTCGTGCTGGTGAGCTCCGGCAGCCCCATCGGCCCGCGGGCGTGCAGCTTCTGCGTCGAGATGCCGATCTCGGCGCCGAACCCGAACTGCTCGCCGTCGGTGAACCGGGTGGACGCGTTGACCATGACGGCCGCCGAGTCGACGCTCGCGGCGAATTTCCTGGCGTTGGGCAGCGACCTGGTGACGATCGCTTCGCTGTGCCCGCTGCCCCACCGCCGGATGTGTGCGACCGCTTCGTCGAGCGAGTCGACGACACCCGCCGCGATGTCGAGCGAGAGATATTCGCCGGCCCAGTCGTCGTCTGTCGCCGAGACGACGCTGGCGCCGTGGGCCTGGACTTGCTCGTCGCCGTGGACGGTGACGCCCGCCTGCTCGAGCGCGCTTACCACGGTGGGCAGGAATGTGTCAGCGACGTCCTTGTGTACCAGGAGCGTCTCGGCCGCGTTGCATACGCTCGGACGCTGAGTCTTGGCGTTGAGGACGATCGTGAGCGCCTGGTCGAGGTCGGCCTCGGCGTCGACGTACACCGTGCAGTTGCCGACGCCGGTCTCGATCACCGGGACGGTCGACTCCTCGACCACGCTGCGGATCAGTCCGGCGCCGCCGCGTGGGATGAGGACGTCAACGAGCCCGCGGGCGCGCATCAGGTGCTTGGCCGGTTCGTGGCCCGCACCGGAGACGAGCTGGACCGCGTCCTGAGGGAGTTCGGCGGTGCCGACTGCCCTGCGTAGAACGTCGACGATGGCGGCATTTGACTTTGCGGCGCTGGACGAGCCCCGGAGCAGCGCCGCGTTTCCGCTCTTCAAGCACAGCCCGGTGGCGTCGGCCGTCACGTTCGGACGTCCCTCGTAGATGATGCCGACGACACCCATGGGGACGCGGCGCTGCTCGACAGACAGCCCGTTGGGCAGCGTGTACCCGCGCACTACCTCGCCGACTGGATCAGGCAGGCCTGCGACCTGACGAAGCCCATCGGCCATGCCGGCGATGCGGCCCTCGTCCAGCCGGAGCCGGTCGATGATGGCTGCCGGGCTGCCGGACTGCTCGGCACGGGCGATGTCGGCGGCGTTGGCGTCGATGATGTGCTCGGCGTTGGCCTGGAGGGCGTCAGCCATCGCGATCAGGGCAGCGTCCTTATCGGCGCGGGTGCGGACGGCCAGGTTCGCGGCGGCCTGCTTGGCGCGGCGGGCGGCCTCGAGCACCGGCGTGGCGAGGTCCTCGGTCATGTACTCGATGCTAGCCCGGCGCTCGGACAGCGAGACACCGCTGCCCATACGGCGGACTCATCGATCAGGGACGCAGCACAACCATGTCGTCGCGGTGGACGACCTCGCGCTCGTACTCCGGGCCCAGTTCGCGGGCGAGCTCGCGCGTCGACCGGCCCAGCAACGCCGGGAGCTCGGACGCGTCGTAGTTGACCAGCCCGCGGGCGACCGCGCGGCCGTGTTCGTCCACCAGGTCGACTGGATCACCGGCCGCGAAGCGTCCCTCAACTGCCGTGATGCCGGCCGGGAGCAGCGACTTGCCGCGTTCGACGACCGCCCGTACCGCCCCGGCGTCCAGCTTGAGCTGACCCTGGGCGTCGGTGGCGTGTTCGAGCCAGAGGAGGCGCCGGGCGCGGCGGCCGCGGGTGCGAGGGAGGAAGCGCGTTCCGGCCGGCTCGCCGGAGAGCACGGCCGCTATCTCACCGGCCGATGCCAGGACGACGTCGATGCCGGACCCGGTGGCGATACGGGCGGCGTCCACCTTCGTCCGCATGCCGCCGCTGCCGAGGCCGGCCCGCCCGGTGCCGCCGATGCGCAGCCCGTCCAGGTCGCTGAGGTCACGGATTTCGGCGACGCGGCGGGTGTGCGGCAGCGCCGGGTTGCCGTCGTAAAGGCCGTCTACGTCGGATAGCAGGACGAGCGCGTCCGCATGTACGAGTTGGGCGACGAGTGCGGCGAGCCGGTCGTTGTCGCCGAACCTGATCTCGTGGGTCGCCACCGTGTCGTTCTCGTTGACGACCGGGACGATGCCGAGATCGAGCAGCTTGTGCAGGGTGCTGTAGGCGTTGCGGTAGTGCGTTCGCCGAGTCATGTCGTCGACGGTGAGGAGCACCTGGCCGACGTCCAGGCCGTGACGGGCGAACGCTTCGGTGTAGCGGGCCACGAGCAGGCCCTGTCCGACGGCCGCCGCGGCCTGCTGGAGGGCGAGCTGGCGGGGTCGGCGCGGCAGATTGAGCGGCGCGAGGCCGGCAGCGATGGCCCCGGAGGAGACCAGGACGACCTCGCGGCCGCTCAGCCGGGCCTTGGCCAGCTCGTCAACCAGCGCAGCCAGCCGGCCGCCGTCCAGGCCGCCGGTGGCTGTCGTTAGGGATGACGAGCCCACCTTGACGACCACGCGCGCGCCGTTGGCGAACGCGTGCCGGTCGTTGCCGTCCCCCACAGGTTGCTTCCTTCCTTGGCGAGGGTTCTCGTAGCTTTACGCGGCTTGCAAGCCTCGTTTACGTGGAGATTCCCCTCTTAACGTGGTCATTCTCGGCCGTCCAGGCGGGTATCGGTGCCGCGGGGGCCGTGCAGGAGCTCGGCGCCTGCGGTGACCGACGGCTCCCACTCGAAGATGACGGCGTTGTCCTCCGGGCCGATCAGGACCTCGACGCCGGGCGTGGCACCGGCCTTGAGCAGTTGCTCTTCGACGCCAAGCCGGGCCAGGCGGTCGGCGAGGTATCCGACCGCCTCGTCGTTGCCGAAGTCGGTCTGCCGGACCCAGCGCTCGGGCTTGGTGCCCCGGACGCGGAACCGCTCCCCTTCACGGGTGACCGTGAACCCGGACTCGTCGACCGGCGTGGGCCGCAGCACGAGCCGGGTCGGCTCGGGCGGCGGCGCCGCGGCACGGGCCTCGGCCACGATGCCGGCCATGGCGAACGTGAGCTCGCGGAGCCCCTCGCGAGTGGCCGCGGAGATGAAGAAGACCGGCCAGCCGCGCTGCTCGAGGTCCGGACGCACCATCTCAGCCAGCTCGCGGGCCTCGGGGACGTCCACCTTGTTCAGCGCAACGAGGCGAGGGCGCCCGGCGAGGCCGCCGTACGACTCCAGCTCGCGCTCGATGACGTCGATGTCGGTGAGCGGGTCGCGACCGGGCTCCATGGTGGCGCAGTCGACTATATGGACCAGCGCGCGACACCGTTCGATGTGCCGGAGGAACTCGTGGCCTAGCCCGCGACCCTCGCTGGCGCCCTCGATCAGGCCGGGCACGTCCGCGACGGTGTACCGGACGTCGCCGGCGTCGACGACCCCCAGATTGGGAGTCAGCGTGGTGAAAGGGTAGTCGGCGATCTTCGGGCGGGCGGCGGAAACGGCTGCGACGAGAGATGACTTGCCCGCGCTCGGGAAGCCGACCAGCCCGACGTCGGCAACGCTCTTGAGCTCCAGGACGACGTCCCGCTGCTCGCCCTCCTCGCCACGAAGCGCGAAGCCGGGCGCCTTGCGGCGAGGGCTGGCCAGGGCGGCGTTGCCCAGGCCTCCGCGGCCGCCGTGCGCGATGACGAACCGCGTGCCCGCGCCGACCAGGTCGACGAGAACCTCGCCGTTCGGCGTGGATACGACGGTGCCGTCCGGGACAGGTAGCTCGACATCCTGGCCCTTGGCGCCGTGCCGGTTGTCGCCCTCGCCCGGCGCTCCGTTGCGGGCGCGGCGGTGCGGCGAGCGGTGGTAGTCGAGGAGGGTGGTGGTGTTGGGATCGACCACGAGAACAACATCACCGCCGTCGCCACCGTTGCCTCCGTCAGGGCCGCCGAGCGGCCTGAACTTCTCCCGGTGGATCGAGACGCAGCCGTGCCCGCCGTTACCCGCGGCGACATGCAGCACGACGCGGTCGACGAACGACGGGATCGCCATCGCTGCACCTCACCTCGCTGACTTGGAAAGCTGAAGGGCGGGCCGGTCGTGGTGACCAGCCCGCCCCTTTTGTTGGCTCGTTCGACGCCTAAGCGGGGGTCACTCCCCCGCCGGGACGACGTTGACGACCTTGCGCCCGCGACGGACGCCGAACTCGACGGCTCCTCCGACGGTGGCGAACAGCGTGTCGTCGCCACCGCGGCCGACGTTCTGGCCCGCGTGGAAGTGCGTGCCACGCTGGCGGACGATGATCTCGCCGGCGTTGACGACCTGACCGGCGAACCGCTTGACGCCGAGCCGCTGCGCGTTGGAGTCGCGCCCGTTCCGCGTGGACGAGGCGCCCTTCTTGTGTGCCATTGCAGCGTCCCCTTACTTGGTCTTGATGTCGGTCACCTTGACCTGGGTGTACTTCTGGCGGTGCCCCAGGCGACGGCGGTAACCGGTCTTGTTCTTGAAGTGCTGGATCTTGATCTTCGGGCCTTTGGTGCCGCCGAGGATCTCGGCCGTGACCGACACCTTGGCCAACTTGTCAGGGCTGGACGTGACCTTCTCGCCGTCGACGAGCAGGACCGCGGGCAGCGAGACGGTCGAACCGGTCTCGCCGTCGATCCGGTCGATGTCAATCACATCGCCGACGGACACCTTCTGCTGGATGCCGCCACTGCGGACGATCGCGTACACCGCGGGCTCACTCTCTCGTGTCGGGCTTACAGGCACACGTCGCTGCTAGCGGCGGGCGCACGGATTGGTTGGCGCGATACGCGCCGACGCTCAAGAATACGGAGTCCGCCGCACCGAGGTCAAACCGGCCGACCCGCTCCGATATCACGAAGACTTTGTGCCCGATCCGGTGCCAAACTCTTCATGATCACGGGATCACACGTTGGCCGGCTCGGCGTCAGGGCTGCCGGCCGGACGCTGGGCCCGGCGGCGACGGCGCTTGGGAGCCGGCGCGGGCTCCGGTGCTTCGGCCTCAGTCTGCTCGGTTGGTCCGGCCCCATCGCCTGTGGCGGGTGCGGGCTCAGCCTCGGCAGTGGTCTCGTCGCGTCCGGTTTGGGTGTCAAGCTCAGCGGCGGCAGCAGCGCCCTGACCCGACTCGGTCGCGGCCGCTCCATCCGGCTCGGCTTCGGCGGCAGCTTGGTCGGCAGGCACGGCCCGATCGGAAGCGGCGGGCTCGGCGGCGTCGGTTGCCTTCCCGCCGGCGGCGTTGACCGGAATCAGATCGGCCGGCGACGCCTCACCCGGAGTCTTCGTGGCTTCCAGTTTGGATCCCGGGGCCTCCGCCGGCTCGCTGCCGGCCTTGTCGCCCTTGCGGCGCCGCTCGCGGCGGCTGGGCCGGCCCGTACGAGCTTCGCCTCCGGACGGCTTCTTGCCCCCGACGGGTTCGGTGTGGATGTGCAGTCCGCGACCGTTGCAGTGCTCGCACGGCTCGCTGAACGCCTCGAGCAGCCCCGAGCCGATCCGCTTACGCGTCATCTGGACCAGTCCGAGCGACGTTACCTCGGCCACCTGGTGCTTCGTCCGGTCGCGGCCCAGGCACTCGACGAGGCGTCGCAGCACGAGGTCGCGGTTGGCCTCGAGCACCATGTCGATGAAGTCGATCACGATGATGCCGCCGATGTCGCGGAGCCGCAGCTGCCGGACGATCTCTTCCGCGGCCTCGAGGTTGTTCTTGGTGACGGTCTCCTCGAGGTTGCCGCCCGAGCCGGTGAACCGGCCCGTGTTGACGTCGACGACGACCATGGCCTCGGTCCGGTCGATCACGAGGGAGCCGCCCGAGGGGAGCCACACCTTGCGGTCCATCCCCTTGGCCAGCTGCTCGTCGATGCGGTGCTCGGCGAAGACGTCGGTGCTCTTGGTCCACCGGTGCAGGCGGTC
>JASLBX010000023.1 GCA_030146385.1 Jiangellaceae bacterium
GCACCGTGTACTCGGAAACCTGGAGTCGATTACAGATCTGTCGGGTCGAGTGGCCGAGCAGAACAAGGCGAGTCACCTCGGATTCCCTTGGCGTGAGACCGTGGGCCTGCATGAGGAGAGGCACTAACGCGGCTCGGCGCGCCGGCTCGATGACGATCGCCGTCGCAGCCTCTCGGTCGTCCGTCACCAGGGAGGACCCGTGGATGACGAGCCACTGCCCGGAGCGAGCGAGCGCGTGAACACGGGGCTGAACACTCGCGTCCACCGTGGGACCTGTGAATGCCGCGAGCGAGGAGACCACGCTGGTGACCGCGACGGGTAGCGCTCCGCTTGTCCGAGGGCCGTCTTGTTCGAGTTCGGATAGCCAGTGCATGGCGGCGGGGGTAGCGGCCGCAATCGATAGATCCTCCGTGAGAACGAGCACTCCAGGACCATCGGCGTCAGGGGTGGGGTGGCGGGCCTCGCGCAGTACAACTGCGGCGCGCAAGGCTTCGCCAACGTGCGGTGTCAGCTGGGCGATGACGCGAGCGTCCCGCTCGTCGAACCCCGGTGCCCCCTTCTCACGTGCAATGCACATCACTCCCCAACAGGCACCGAAGGCGACGAATGCGGCCCGGAGCTCATCGCCCATCCCCTGTGGCCAGAAAAGTTGTTGATAGCGCGGGCTCATCTCGGGCTCACCGCTGGTTGACCGCCCGAGCCATTCAACCGGTCGAGGCGCGGTAGCCAGATCGCGGAACTTCATGACGTCGTCGTCCAGATACTCGTTGGCCAGGAACTGAGACACCACCTCACGACCGTGGGAGGGGTCGACCGGGAGACCGCCCGTAAAGAGCAGCGTTGAGGGATCCGTCGTGGCAAGGAACCCCGTGTCGAACGGCACGATGGCTGGGAGCAGTCGGAGCACCTCCCGGAACAGGGTCAGCGCATCCAGTCCCGCATGGCAGCGTCGAACGATGGCGGCAATGGGCCGGCTCACCGCGGTCACAACCAGATGCTACGAACCTTGGCGGCCATCCGGTATCCCAACTTGTTGGGATGGTCATCGTCGGGGCCCGCTCGTACCGTGCACGACGGGGCGACCGCCTCACATCAGGACCGGCCAAGGAGGCGCCGTGAGCGTGACCGTCATCTACAGCTTCCAACCCGCCCAGGACGAGGGCGAGGCACTGGTCGACCTGCTCAAGGAGGGGCGCGATATCACGCTCGGGGCCGCCGGGTGCAAGGCGTTCGACGTCTATCAGGGAGTCAATGACCCCCATGACGTGGTGATGATCGAAGAGTGGAGTTCCAGGGAGGCGCACCAGCAGCACTTTGGGCAGGCGGTGCGGGGCTCCGATCTGTTCGATCGACTGATGACGCTTCTCATCGAACCGCCAGCACCGGTGTACTACCAACGGCGGAGTTGAGCCTTCGGCGCGCTCGGGCGCTGGAGCACCACGGCTCGCCGCCGCCACAAAGGACGCCCGCTCGCGCCGTGAGGGCGGCCGCACGGTCGTCCCCGCGGACACCCTCCGGGGGGAAGCACCGGTCTCCCACTTCGGATGTGCAAACGAAAGGAGCAACACAATGAACGCTACAGACGAGACCCGTGATTCCGACAGGGCTGAGCGACGCCTGTCGCATTGGAGCTTCGGGATCGGCACGCTGGCGATCCTGACAATGTTCTTCAATCCTCTGTCGGCGCTCGGTGCGGTTGCCGTGATCCCCGGTGTTAAGGCCATTCGGGCGAATGCGCCGAATCGCAGGCTGGCGGTCGTCGGGATGGCGCTCGGCGTGCTGGCGACCATTCTCGTGATCGTGTGGCTTGCCGTCGGCAGCGAGTGACGGTGGCGTCGATTTGGACCGCTGGAGGCGGGACTGAGCGCACGAGGGGGATGAGGCGCGCGCCATCTCCGAGGGCGTGAGGGCCGATCCGCGGCCACCTGGGTGAAGGGGACGGGCGGCAAGCGACGGTTGGTGCCGCCCTCCCCCGGACCGCTCGTCTGCCCCATCGACCGGCGCGGCCCCTCCGCCACAGCCACCTTCATGGCAGGCCATTGCGTCAGATCGGTTCCGCCGCGCCGTGGTCGCCGGTCGGGCCACAGTCGAGCCTGCCAGAGAAGCGCTCGATCGAGGCGGCCGGCATCGCGGGATGCTGTCGACGGTGGACCCCGGTGAGACTGAGGCGACTACGCGCAGGAGGCGCCCCAAAACGCGCGCCCCGGAACGCAGCGGAGACGCTCCGGCCCCCCCCGAGATGCCGTACGGGGGCTTAGGGGCGGTTACTTGCCGGGCGGTGCGAACCTCCTGGCCGGAGGTGGGGGACGCCAGCCTCGCCGGGAAAACGGGCCGCCGCAGAGACGGCGGCGCCAGATCCGGCCCGGGGTATGACCGGACCGCATTTCACTAGCCACGTCCGGAGGGGCGCAGAACCAGCGCCCCACTCTGGCGCGAGCTGTCACAGTAGGGTGAGAACGACTGCGTGGATTGGCTGTCGGAAATGATGTCTTGTCGACCCAATAGATGGCCGTGACCGTCCAGGGCGCTCTTGCCGCGCGAGAAGAGCC
>JASLBX010000035.1 GCA_030146385.1 Jiangellaceae bacterium
GTCAAGCACCACCTGTGGGTGCTGTGGACCGACTACTTCAAGCCGCCGCACTTCGAGAAGTACCCGCAGCTCAACCAGCTGTTCAACGAGGCTACCAAGCTCGCTGGCGGCGGCGGAGGCGCCAAGGCATCCACCGACGTCGCGGTCGCCGACCAGCTATTGGCGAAGGTCGACGAGATTGCTGACATCTTCTGGGAGACCAAGAAGTCCTGATACCCAGGGCGTCGATCAAGCAAGGTGGTGCGCCACACCGCCGGTAAATGCGCGATACGTGACGCTCGTTTGTGCGGCGTGTCGCACCACTTTTGCGTGATCGACGAAGTCGGTGGAGGTAAAGGAGAGCCGTGACGGACGTACACCCGAACGATCACGTTGAGGTGCAGGTGCCGGCCAACGGCGCGTACCTCGCGGTGCTACGCACGGCCGCAGCGGGCTTGGCCGCGCGGCTGGACTTCACCCTGGACGACATCGAGGATCTGCGTATCGCCGTGGACGAGGCGTGCGCGCTACTGCTGCCGATCGCCGACGACGGCGCGCAGCTGACCTGCCGTTTCGAGCTCCAGGGCAGTGTCCTGCAGGTTGCGGTGTCGGTTCCGTCCGACTCCCCCGAACCGCCCGAGCCCGGCAGCTTCGCCTGGACGGTCCTGAGCGCCCTCGCCGGGGACGTCGAGGCGGTCCGGGAGGACGGCATGATCACTCTCAGGCTAAGCAAGGGCCGGGCGGTTGCTCCCGAGTGAACGGCTTAGCGTGAACGAGATTGCCGGAGGGATCGATCGCGAGGAGAGCCGCGAGTTGCTTAAGCTACTCGCCGACCTCACCGACGACGATCCCCAACGCCAAGGCGCCCGCGACCGGCTGGTCACATTGCACTTGCCGCTCGTGGAGCATCTGGCGAAGCGATTTCGAAACCGGGGCGAACCGTACGACGACCTGGTGCAGGTGGCGACGATCGGCCTGATCAAGGCAATCGACCGGTACGACCCGGAGCGGGGCGTGGAGTTCTCGACTTACGCGACTCCGACCATCGTCGGCGAGATCAAACGCTGGTTTCGCGACAAGGGATGGGCCGTCCGGGTGCCGCGCCGGTTGCAGGAGATGCGGCTGTCGATCGGATCCGCGTCGGCGGCCCTCACGCAGGAGCTCGGCCGCTCCCCGACAATCAGCGAGCTGGCGGAGAAGATCGGCGTCTCACAGGACGAGGTGCTCGAGGGCCTCGAGTCCGCCACCGCGTACAGCACGCTGTCGCTCGACGCGCCAGACAGCACCGACGGCGAAGGGCCGGCCGTCCTCGACAACATCGGGCAGGAAGACGATGCCCTGCTCGACGTGGAGAACCGCGAAGCGCTCAAGCCGTTGCTTTCTCGGCTCAACGAGCGCGAACGGCGCATTCTCATGCTGCGATTCTTCGCGGGGATGACGCAGTCGCAGATCGCCGAAGAAGTGGGCATCTCGCAGATGCACGTCTCACGGCTGCTCGCCCGCACTCTTACCAAGCTGCGGCAGGGAATGCTGGACGAATAAGCGGACGCCTGGGTGATCGGGGCGCCCCTGATGGGGCTATCACCCCACCTACGCCACCTCGATCAGGTAGCGGACGGGTCGCGACCGAAGGCCTCGCGGGCGGGCGCGCTGAACAACGCCGCCAGGACGGTGACCGCCGCGCCCACAACGAGCAGTACTCCCACCCAGAACCCGGCCCTGCCCATCTCGTAGGCGATTCCGAGCCCGATCAGCTGCACGACGACCGTCGCCCCGTACGCCCAGCCCCGTCGAGCCCGCAGTCCGAGCGCGATGAGCCCCACGAGAAACCCGCACAGCAGCAGGTAGACGGCCGAGCCCTCGAAGACCTGCTCGTTGCTGGGCGTCTCGCTGAGCCGGCGCACCAGCAACCAGCCACTGAACGCGAGAAGGGCGAATGCCTGAACGGCCACGACTCCCGTGGCGACCCTGACCGGCCCGGGTGAGCGGTCGGTTTGGGCAGGCACGCGAACAGCCTAAACCAGCCCAGTTAGGCTGGCGCACATGCGTGCAATGGTCGTGGTCAACCACAAAGCGACCACGACGACGCCCCGAACGCTCGACGTGATGCTGTCGGCTCTCAGGCACGACTTCAAGCTCGAAGTCGAGGAAACAGATCATCGAGGCCATGCGATCGAGCTGGGCCGGGCGGCTCGCGCGGACGAGGTCGACCTGGTTCTCGTGCTGGGTGGGGACGGCACGATCAACGAGATCGTCAACGGACTGCTTAGTGAGGAGGCCGGCCCGCCCGTGCCCAAGCTCGCGATCGTCCCGGGCGGCAGCACGAACGTCCTGGCGCGCAACCTCGGTATCCCGTCCGATCCGGTCGAGGCGACCGGCCTGCTGCTCGATGCGGTGCGGTCCGGACGGAGCCGGCCACTCGGACTGGGCCGGCTCGACGACCGGTGGTTCACGTTCTGCGCCGGAGCCGGCTTCGACGCCGACGTAGTGCGGGCCGTCGAGGAGCGCCGGGCTGAGGGACGGAAGTCGACCAACGTCCTCTACGCCAGGATCGCCGTCCGCCGGTTCTTCGCCCAGGAACACCGCAAGCACGGCGCCATGACCCTGGAACGGCCGGGCGTCGCGCCGGTCGAGGGCATCGCGCTGGCGATCGTCACAAACACCGCGCCGTGGACGTACCTGGGCAAGCGCCCCGTGAATCCCACCCCGCAGGCCAGCTTCGACGAAGGGCTGGACTTGTTCGCCTTGACCAAGCTCAGCCTTCCTCGCACGCTCCGCCATGTGGCCGAGATCACGCTCGCCACCAGGCGTGGCGCTCGAGGCAGCGACGTGCTCCTCCTGCACGATCAGACCGAGATGGTCCTACGGGCCGAACGTCCCATACCTGTTCAGGTCGACGGCGATTACCTCGGTGAACGGACGCTCCTGACGCTGCGATCCCGGCCTCACGCGCTCGATGTCGTGCACTAAATGACTGATCTGCGGGTCATTGCGGGCCGGCCTGTGACGCACGCGACACGAAGTTGGATGAGATGACCGCCACAAGACTCTTGTACTGCGGTCACAGGTTTGTCACCCTTGTACTTGCCGCAGGGTTACGGGTGCCCGCGCCCGGCGGCCACGAGTTTGTAACCACCTTTCCTTGACGAACCTACGGGCTGAGGTGTGAGCTGACTCGTGAATCATTTCACGTGATGCCATGCGTGCGTGGGACGGACTGAGCCCGTCCGGCGCCGTTACTCGTACAAGGAGCTGTGAGACTCATGGACTGGCGCCACCGTGCCGCCTGCCGTGACGAGGACCCCGAGCTGTTCTTCCCGATTGGCACGACGGGTCCCGCGTTGCTGCAGATCGAGGAGGCGAAGGCGGTCTGCCGTCGGTGTGACGTCCGCGAGCAGTGCCTGCAGTGGGCACTCGAGACCGGGCAGGACGCCGGCGTATGGGGTGGCCTGTCCGAGGATGAGCGGCGCGCACTGAAGCGCCGCCGGGCCCGGGCGCGCGCCCGCGCGTACTGATTCGCTGCTCGGCCTGCCGCCTGCCCTCCCGACCTTCCCTCTCGCGTTGATCATGGGCTATTCGTGGTTAGACCTGCCGGCTAACCACGAATAACCCATGATCGAACAAGGCGGTTTCGGGCTGAGTCACGGGGCTGGCAGGTCCAGCACGACTCGCGTGCCGCCCGTCGGCCTCGGCATGATCTCCAGCGTGCCGCCAAGCTCGCCGACGACCAGGGTCCGGACGATCTGAAGTCCCAGCTGGCCCGACGCGTCAAGATCGAAACCCTCGGGCAGGCCCCGTCCGTCGTCCTCGACCATCACTCTGAGCCGCCCGGCCAACCGGTCGACGGATAGCTCGACATGTCCCTCGTTGCCCCCGAGGCCGTGCTCGACCGCGTTCTGCAGAATCTCGGTGAGCGCCATCGCCAACGGCGTCGCAACTCCGGCTTCGAGCATGCCGAACTCGCCCAACCGGTGGGCCTTGGCCAGCGGCTCGGCCGCCGACACCTCGGCCACCATGTTCAGCAGGCGGTCGGCGACATCGTCGAAGTCCATGGCGTCATCGACCGTCTGGGCGAGCGTCTCATGAACGATGGCGATCGTTCCGACCCTCCGGACCGCCTCCTCGAGCGCGGCCCTGCCCTCGGGCTCGTCAAGCCGCCGCGCCTGCAGCCGCAACAGCGCAGCCACCGTCTGGAGGTTGTTCTTCACGCGGTGGTGAATCTCGCGGATCGTGGCGTCCTTCGTCACGAGTTCGCGCTCGCGTCGCCGAACCTCGGTGACGTCGCGGCACAGGACGATCGCCCCCACGTGCGTCCCGCCCGGTTGCAACGGGATGGCCCGCAGCGCGAGGTAAGTGCCGTTCGCCTCGATCTCTGTCCGGCGGTGCGCTTGTCCCCCCACGACCACGTCGAAGGCCTCATCCACTGCGCCGTGCCGCGGTGCCAGGTCCGCGACGAAGTCCCCGAGATTGCGACCCACCAGATCCGCGGTCAGGCCCAGCCGGCGGAAGCAGGACATCGCGTTCGGGCTCGCGTAGGTCGCCATGCCGGATTCGTCGAGTCGGACCAGCCCGTCGCCGACCCGCGGGGCTCCGCGGCGTCCCATGTCGGTGCCCGGCTGCGGGAAGCGTCCCTCCGCGATCAGCCGCGCCAGTTGCGAGGCACACTCCAGGTAGGCGAGCTCGAGCCGGCTGGGCGTCCGCGCGGCGACCAGGTTGGTGTTGCGGGCGATCACCGCGATCACCCGTTCGCGCTTCACGGGAATCGTCTCGACCCGGACCGGCACGTCGTCCCACCACTCGGGGTCGCCTTCCCTACGGATGGTTCCCTCGTCGTAGGCCTGGTCCACGAGCGGGCGCCGTCCCCGCTCCAGGTACGTCCCGACCAGGTCCTCGACGTAGGCCGTCGGCCCCGTTGTGGGCCGCATCTGGGCCGCCGCCCAGTACCTGGTGCCTTCCCGGTCCGGAACCCAGAGGACGAGGTCTGCAAAGGACAAATCAGCCAATAACTGCCAGTCCGCAACCAGCGCGTGGAGCCATTCCAGGTCCGCCTCGGTCAGGTCCGTGTGGGACCGGACGACGGTGTTCAGCGAGGGCACAGCGTCGAGCCTAGGACACCCACCCGGGGCACCCAAGACGGTCTGTGCTCATGCAAAGATGCTCCGGTGCGGAAGTCGTATTGGGAGCGCGTCGTCGCCGACGGATACCGGGTTCCGCATGGGGCGGCGCTGAATGATCTCACTGCCGAACTTGTCAGCATGCTCGGCGATCCCGATCCGCGGGTGCGCGACGACATCGCATGCTCGATCCTCAGAACCTGGACCGACGAGGGCGTGTACGACGAACTGCTCTCCGGGCTCGGTGACGGCCTGCTGCATGGCTTGAAGGCCGGGGTCGGCGAAGATGGGACGCCCAGTGTGCTCCGCCGCTCGCTGTCCGCGATGACGCTGGGGCACGTCGTCCGCCGCGACAACGCCGTCCAGGTGTTACCGGCCACGTCCGTCCTCACCTGGGCCGACCGCTCCGTGGCCTGGTTCCTGGCCGAGCGTGACCTCCGCGCCTGGGATCCCGAGATCGGCTGGGTGCAGGCCTTCTCGCACGGCGCGGACCTGCTCAGTGCGTTCGCCGCCTCGCGCTACTTCAACCGCGACGAGTTGACCGTCCTGCTCGATGTGATCGCCGAACGGCTGCTGACCGACACCGATTACCGGCTTGTTTCCGGCGAGTGCGACCGCCTTGCGCACGCGACGATGTCGATGCTCCACCGCAACCTGATCACCGTCGACACGCTAGAGACCTGGCTGGAGCGCCTGGCCAAGGCCTGGGCGGGGCCGCTCGATCAGAGCGAGCGCGAGAGCCCCGTCCGGGCGAACTGCATCCGCTACGCGCGGGCGCTGCACCTGCAGCTTCTGCTGGGGGTCACCGGGACGCCGACGCAGGACGTCATGGGCTCGCCCGGGGCTACGCCGACGTGCCGGCCCGATCTGCTCATCGCGCTACAGCGGGCCCTGCGGACGAGCGCGCCCGGCATTTTCCGCCAGCAACCCTCCCGCGCTTACTGACGTTCGATCACGTTCAGCATGCCTGCGGGTGCCGTACCAGGCGCGTGCGGGTGGTACGGCACCGTCCCGCCTAGTGGGGCATCGGCCCGGCCACGACCACGCAGTTAGCACGACGGCGTCGCGCGGATTGGCCCGGCCCAGCCCAAACCCAGCGGACGCCGCGCTCGGTCGCTGCGCCGGGCTCACACCGGGAGCCGGTACGCTGATCCGGTGAGTGCTTCGCTTCGCAACAATCTGCTCGAAGGCCATGCTGGCGAGCACGCCCGCGCCGTCTTCGCCAACTACGGCATCGAGACCATGTGGACGCTGTCAGGAGCGCACGTCTTCCCGCTCTACGACGCAGCCGTCAAGAGCGACCCGCCGATGCGCCTGTTGGACGTCCGACACGAGCAGACGGCCGTCTTCGGAGCAGAAGCGACCGCGAAGCTCACCCGCCGGCCCGGGCTGGCCGTGGTAACCGCAGGACCCGGCGTCACCAACGCCATCAGCGGCATCGCGCAGGCGTACTTCAACGGCGTCCCCCTGCTGACCGTCGGCGGCCGAGCCCCTCAGTTCCGGTGGGGAACCGGCGCGCTCCAAGAGCTCGACCATCCGCCGATTCTCGCTCCGATCACAAAACGGTCCACCACCGCACGCAAAGCCGCCGACGTCGCCGGAGCGATGGACGACTCCCTGCGCACGGCCGACGCGTCCCACCGCGGGCCTGTTTTCGTCGACATCCCGATGGACGAGCTGTACAGCCGGGCCGAAGTCGCCATTCCCGAGCGCGCGCCGCGCGAACGGATCACTCCCGACCCGGACGACCTCACGCGGGTCGCAGCACTGCTGGCCGACGCTGAACGACCCGTCCTCGTCCTCGGGTCGGACGTATGGATGGACGGCGCGGAGGAAGCCGCCGCACGATTCGCCGAGGAGACGGGGATACCCGTCATCACCAACGGCATGGGCCGCGGCGTGCTTCCGAAGGGCCACCGGCTGCTCGTCACCCGGGCCAGGTCGGTGGCGTTCAAGAACGCCGACCTCGTGCTCGTCGCCGGCGCGCCGCTGGACTTCCGGCTCGGCTTCGGCATCTTCGGCGGTGGGGAGTCGCAGCCGCCGACCCGGGTGGCGCACCTGATGGACGCTCCGAGCCAGGTGGCTGTGCACGTCGAGCTCGCAGGCTCGGCCGCAGGCGATCTCACGCTCGTGTTCGACGGCGTCCTCGAGGCGCTGCGGCAGGAGCTGCGACGGCCGGTGGTGGAGCCGTGGCTCGAGACACTCCGCGCGGGCGTATCGGTCGCTGTCGAGCGGGACACTCCCCTGCTGGCGGCGACGCAGGACCCGATCCATCCGGCACGCATCTACGGCGAGCTCCTGCCGCTGCTCGAGGACGACGCCGTCATCATTGGGGACGGCGGCGACTTCGTTTCGTGGGCGGGAAAGTTCGTCGAGCCCGGACGTCCGGGCTGCTGGCTCGACCCCGGCCCGTACGGATGCCTCGGTGCGGGCGCGGGTGCCGCCGCAGCGGCGCGGATCGCCCGCCCGTCCAGCCAGGTCGTCCTGCTCTACGGGGACGGTGCCGCTGGGCTTTCGCTGCTGGACGTCGACACCCTGGTCCGGCACAGGCTGCCCGTCGTCATGATCGTGGGCAACAACGGCGCCTGGGGGCTGGAGAAACACCCGATGCGCTTCCTGTACGGCTACGACGTGGCCGCCGACCTGAAGCCCGACACCGGGTACGACGCGATCGTGCGCGCCCTCGGCGGCGACGGCGAGACGGTCACCCGGCCGGCCGAGATCGGTGCCGCGTTGCGCCGCGCCTTCGGCTCCGGCGTCCCGTATCTGGTGAACATCGTGTGCGACCCGGAGATCCCGTATCCCCGTTCTACGACCGGCGTATAGGCCGCCTCGGGTCCACCGAGCAGAACGCCGACCGGTACGCCTGTGGCGTGGTGCCAAGCCGACGCGTGAAGTGGTGCCGCAGCGCGGCGGCCGTTCCGAACCCGCATTTCGAAGCGACCGCGTCGATCGTGTCATCGCCGTCCTCGAGCAGTCGCTGAGCAGCGGTCACCCGCTGCGCCACCAGCCAGTCGTAGGGTGTCGCGCCGGTCTCGGCCCGGAACCGCCGGGCGAACGTCCGCGGCGACATGTTCGCGATGCGCGCCAGCGACTCGACGCTCATGTCCTCGGCGAGATGGCCGCTCATGTAGTCGAGGACGGCCGCCAGCGTGTGCGAGTGCGCCGGCCGGATCGGCGCCTCCACGAACTGTGCCTGCCCACCGTCACGGTGCGGCGGGACGACCATCCGGCGGGCGATCGCGGCTGCCACCGATGCGCCATAGGTCTTGCGCCAGATGTGCAGGCACGCGTCCAGCCCGGCGGCGGTTCCGGCGCTGGTGATGATCGGATCCTCGTCCACATAGAGGACGTCCGGGTCCACCTTCGCCGCGGGATACCGCGCCGCGAGCTCGTCCGCGAAACGCCAGTGCGTCGTGCACCGGCGGCCATCGAGCAGGCCTGCAGCAGCCAGGACGAACGCTCCCGAGCACACGGAAAGCACGCGGGAGCCTCGATCCACGGTCGAGCGCAGCGCATTGAGCGCGGCCTCGGGATAGATGCCGTTGCGCGGCATGGCCGGCACCGCGACCAGGTCGGCCGTCTCAAGCCGCTCCAGCCCGTACTCGACGTGAATCGTGAACCCCATCGACGTGGCCACCGGCCCTGGTTCAACCCCACACACCGCGAAGTCCAGCACCGGCAATCCCTGATCGGATCGGTCCATGCCGAACGACTCGCAGAGCACCCCCAGCTCGAATGGAGCGACGCCATCGAGGGCGAGCACGGCGACGTTTCCGAGCATGGCAGGAGTCTGCCACATCCCTTGGCAGAATGTCGACGGATATCGGCAGTACTGCCACTGGCAAAGGCGTCTTCGTCAGTAGCAAAATACCTACATGACTGCTTACCTGATCGCTCTGCTCATCGTCGCCGCGGTCGCCGTAGCGATCGCGGTCGCCCATCGGGTGATTGACTCCGACGGCGGTCCACGGACCGAGCCGCCACCTCGTACCGATGAACAGTGGTTCCCGGGGCTGCCTAGCCACCCGTACGCGACGAATCACTGACAGATCGGACCGCTACGCTCACATTGTGAGCGTGACGGAGTTGGGCCCCACCATCCGGCGGGCTCGCCCGGACGAGTTCGTCGCGGTGGGGTCCATCACGGTGGCCGCGTACGACGCCGCCGGCATGGCTCAGGGTGAGTACGTGACCCAGCTGCACGACGCCGCGAGGCGCGCCGCCGAGGCCGAACTGCTCGTCGCGGTCGATGGCGGTGGCGTGGTGCTCGGCTCGGTCACGTTCTGCCCGGCCGGAAGCTCCTGGCGCGAGATCGCCCGCGACGACGAGGGAGAGTTCCGCATGCTCGCCGTCGCTCCGAACGTGCAGGGCAAGGGGGTGGGCCGCGCGCTGGTCGAGGCCTGCCTCGACCGCAGCCGCGAGCTCGGTTTCCACGGCCTGGCGCTGTCGACTCCCCGCACCAACGGTCCAGCTCACCGACTGTACGAGCAGCTCGGCTTTCATCGCGATCCGGCTCGCGACTGGTCACCGATTCCAGGTGTGGCGCTCATCGTCTACGAGCGCCGGCTGAGCTGAACAACCGCTAACCTGCGTCCGTCCCACCTAGCATGTGAAGTGTAGGCAACGCACAGTAGGTGATCATGAGTATCACGCGTTCCGTGCTCGCCGCCATGCTCGTCGGCGGGCTGGTTGCAATCGGCACCGTAGCGCTGGCCGCGGCTGTCGGTGGCGACGACCCGTCCGGACAGGCCGCTTCGAGGCTCACTGGCACGCCGACAGACGTTCGAGCGGTGTCTATCATCGAGTATCCCGACCCGCGGCCACGGCCCAATCCCGTCCGGGCTGCCCTCCTGCCGAATCTGCAGAGCCTGCCGCCCGAGGACGTCCTAATCGAGGTCGCCGACGGCGAGCGTCGGTTGCGCTTCACTTCCATCATCGCCAACACGGGCGCCGGACCCATCGAGACCAACCCGGACGGCCTGCTGCCCTGCCCGCCTGGTGAACGGCACGCTTCCCAGGTCCTGTACCACGACGAGGACGATGATGGGCGGTACGACCGATCGATGGACACCGCAACGACCTCGCGGCTGGCCGGCTGCATGCTGGACCACGACGGCCACAGCCACTGGCACTTCGACGCCGCGGCCAAGTACACGCTCGTCGAGCCTCGCGGCGGTGCGCCGGTGGCGGTCGCGGACAAGGTCAGCTTCTGCTGGCGCGACAACCGGGAGGTTCCGGCCGAAGCCGATCCCCGTCCGAAACAGCACTACGGAGATTGTTCGTACGACACGGTGCAGGGCATCACGCCGGGCTGGGCCGACGTCTACGGCGAGCAGCTCGACGACCAGCACCTCGACCTGCCGACGGACCTGGCCGACGGGGTGTACTGCCTCTGGAACGAGGCCGATCCACTTGATCTACTGCGCGAAACCGACGACACCGACAACGCTGCGGTGACCGCAATCGAGATCAGGGGGACGGACGTCGCGGAGGCGCCGCGCCAGATGTGCGTGCCATCGGCGCCCGAAGGCCGCTAGCGAAGCTAGGGGTTCGTGCCGGAGCGGGCCAGGAAGCGAGCCCGGTCAACGCTGATCCGTGTGATCCGTCCGTGCGCGACGACCTTGCCGTCCGGATGCAGCGCGACGACGTCGGACTGCACCAGCCGCCCGTCGACGGCCACGATCTCGGCCCGAATCGTCACCGTGACTCCAACCGGGCTCGGCGCCACATGCTCGAGGTCGATACGGGTGCCAACACTCGTCGCGCCGTCGGCCAGGCTGCCCTCCAGCGAAGCCACAGTGGCCGCCTCGAGCCACGCAAGCAGCCGCGGGGTGGCGAGCACCGGGACGTCGCCGGAGCCGACCGCAGCGGCCGTATCAGCGGCCTCAACGACGTACGACTGCTCGACGGCCTGGCCGGGCCGTGGAGCGCTCACGACAGAACCACCAGGACGTCCCCCTCCTGGACCACGTCACCGGGATCGACCTTGATCTCGGCCACCGTGCCCGCGCCCTCGCAGAGCACTGGAATCTCCATCTTCATCGACTCCAGAATCAGGAGCGTCGTGCCAGATTCGACCACGTCACCGGCCGCCACGGACAGGGACAGGACGTTGGCCACCATCTCGGCGCAAACCTGTTCGGCCACGTGCATCTCCTCCGGATCGGATCCCGCGAGCGTCATTCCATCACGGACTGGTGACGCCACCGCGAGGAACCCAGAATCTTCGGGCGTGGCGGCTGGGTCAGGCCCGGCTTACGGATCACGATAGAGGCATGACGCTCGTACTCCTTGCCCTGGTGGCGGGAGTCGTGGCCGGCTTCGCCCGAGGAGGTGGGCTGGCCAGGCTCGCCACCCTCCGACCTCGCCGCAACCGCCTGTTGGTGACCGCGATCGGGCTGCATGCGCTCGGGGTTCTCGGTGGCTGGTTGTGGGATCCCCTGCTGCCCATGCTGGTCGGCCTGTCATGGGCCGTCCTCGCGTTCTACGCGTGGGTGAACCGCCCGATCCACGGTGCCGCCTTGCTCGCCGCCGGGCTCGCGGCCAACGCGGTCGTCCTGCTTGCAAACGGCGCCATGCCGGTATCTGGGAGCGCGGCGGCCCGCGCGGGTGCCGATCCGGCCGTCGTACTCGAAACCGGTGATCACGAGCCCATCGCCTCGGATAGCCGCCTGCCGTGGCTGGGCAAAGTCGTTCCGGTGGCCTTCCCGCCACGCCCGGAAGTCGTGAGCCCGGGTGACGTCGCTGTCGCAGCCGGCATCGCCGTCCTGCTCGGCATGGGACTGACCGGCCGTCGGGAGCCGGTTCGGCGATTCAACGCGGCGGGAGAGCGATTAGAGCCTGATGACCTGGACGAGTTCGAAGCGTCCGATGACCTGGTCGAGACCGCCGATAGCGACCATGCGAGAATGAGTGGCAAGGCGGAGCCGCAGCGCTCCGCTGTTGTGTGACTGAGACCGTCAAGGAGCAGGACGACCATGGGTAAGCGAGTGCGCAAGCGCAAGGCCCGTAAGGGCAAGCCGGCCAACCACGGCAAGCGTCCGAACGCCTGACGGCGCGGCCTGCCTCAGTACTCGGTGACCTGGACCCGGATCTGTCGGATTCGGGCCAGCACCCGCTGCTTGAGCTCGTCGGGGGCCTGATCGCAGCCGCACGACCTAGCGACCATGGCGCGGATCGCGCGCTCGAGGTCGACCTTGTCGAAGCAGGGGCCACATTCGTCCAGGTGCTCCTCGATGGCGGCATAGGCGCTCGTCTCGTCACCCATCTCGTGGTCGAGGAACAGGTACACCCGCTCGAGGATCTCCGAACAGTCGACGTCGTGTGGTTCGCCGCAGCTCATCAGCTGGCCTCCTTCGCCACGGCTGGTATGAGCCCGCGCTCGCGGGCGTAGTCCTCCAGGAGTTCCCGAAGCTGGCGCCGGCCGCGGTGGAGCCGCGACATGACGGTACCTATCGGTGTGCCCATGATGTCGGCAATTTCCTTGTAAGGGAAGCCTTCGACGTCGGCGAGGTACACCGCGATCCGGAACTCTTCGGGGATCTGCTGCAGAGCTTCCTTGACGTCCGCGTCCGGCAAGTGCGCCAGCGCCTGGGCTTCCGCGGACTGCAGGCCGGTCGAGGAATGGGCCTCGGCTCGCGCCATCTGCCAGTCCTCGACTTCTTCGGCCGCGCTCTGCTGCGGCTCGCGCTGCTTCTTGCGATACGAGTTGATGAACGTGTTGGTCAGGATGCGGTACAGCCAGGCCTTGAGGTTCGTCCCCTCCTTGAACTGGTGGAAGGAACCGAACGCCTTGGCAAACGTTTCCTGAACCAGATCCTCGGCGTCTGCCGCGTTGCGAGTCATCCGCAGGGCAGCCGAGTACAGCTGGTCGAGGTAGGGCAGGGCGTCACGTTCGAAGCGCGCCGTCCGCTCCTCGGTACTCTCCTGCTGCTGAGTCATTGCTGGCGATGCTATCTGCGACGGATCCAGGCCCGGCACCCACTCCGCCCAATGGGACGGGTTGGTCCGGGCTGGCTCGAGGCATACGGACGCAGAACTACTCACGGCCCAGTCAACGCAACGACACCCCCAACGCATTCCCGAACCACGCCGTCACGGCCGCAACGAGGGTTTTCAGCGCGGCAGTCTGGTCGTGGGACTTGGGCACCGCCATCCCGTGGTCGGCGTGCGGGATGGCCACCATCTCGTACTGGCCGGGTGGGAACTCGCTGGGCGACCCGAATGAGTCACGCTCGCCCTGCACCACGAGTGTAGGGACGCCCGACTGAGCCAGTTCGTCGAAGCGCGAGCGTTCGGGACGGCCGGGCGGGTGCAGCGGGAAGGCCAGGCAGACGACGCCAGCGGCATCGAGCTGGACGGCCGTCCGGCAGGCCACCCGCGCGCCTGAGCTCCGCCCACCCAGGACGAGCGGGCCTGTTTTGTCGATGCTGGGCAGGACAGCGAGCCACCCCTGGTCGAGCAGCGCCGAGCGGGGAGCGACGCGGCGGCCCGCCACCCGCCACGGATGCTCCAACCGGACGACAGTGATGCCCGCAGCCGGTAGCTCGGCGGCGAGGGCGGTGAGGTCGCGCGCGTGCGCGCCGCCGCCCGCCCCGTGGCCGAGTACCAGCGTCGAGAGCGGGTCGGACGCGGCGTCGATAAGTAGCCGGGCGGCACCGAGCGGAGTCGGCACGAGTCGTTCCTCCACGCTCCCGACGGTAGCGCCTGGGACGAGCCACCCACGCCGGCTTTCCGGTTGATCACGTTCAGCATGCGTGTGGGTGCCGTACCAGGGGCGTGCGGGTGGTACGGCACCGGTTGATCACGTTCAGCAGGTTTGTCGGTACATCACCAGATGACATGCATGCGGGACTGTCCGCCGCGCGCATCACATCTTGCGCCAACTCGGCGATGATGCCTTCGCCCCGGTGCCCGGCTGGCCGCCGGTTCCCAATTGACCGGCGGGGAATGCGCCGGGTGAGCGCCTGTGGCGAAGCCCCTCCTCAGCCCGATGCACGGTGACACCCTCGTGGCCGACGCCCAGCAACGCGCCAGTCAGCCCACCGGATACCGGTGGTGCGCCATCACCAGATCGGTCGCGGCCACACTCTCCTGCGGGACACCCAATCGATCATCATGTCGCCGAGACCAGGTAGATCGCCTCGAGCACCAGAGGTAAGGCCGGGCCGCCCGCACACCGCACGCGCGCATCCACCCCGTTCAAACCTCAACCACCAGGAAAGGGGATGCCCACAACTCAGAGCCTGATTCTCTCGGGACTCGCCAGTCTGCGCCCGCCCCGGGCGCGAAACGGCAGCCATCCCGGAGAATCAGGACCCACCACGAGCTTGACACCCGGTCCTGCACAGGTAAGGCGCGTGCAGGTGGTACGGCACCCACAGACCTGCTGAACGTGATCAACCGGACCCCTAGCCGCGCGAGGTGATCCGGCCCTCGACGCCCTCGAGGTGGTCGTCCGGCCGGCGTTAGCGAGCTTGGTCAGGCGTGCTGCTCACCGGGTCGCGTGCGAACCTGGCGGGCATGGCGCGCTCGGTCGGCCAGTTCGGCGTCCGGCGGGTAACCGATCTCCTCGAGGGTCAGACCGTGCGGTGGGACGACCGTCACCGCTGAATCTCGGACGCGGGCCGACAGTACCTGCGCGGGCCAATCGATGGGGCGTCGTCCATCTCCGACCGCCAGCAGCGCGCCAACCATGGCCCGCACCTGGTTATGGCAGAATGCGTCAGCCTGGACGGTGGCCACGGCCAGGCCGCCTTCGGCGCGGTCCCAGTGCAGCGTGGTCAGGGTACGGATGGTCGTGGCGCCCTCGCGCTGCCGGCAGAAGGCAGCGAAGTCGTGCTCGCCGAGCAGACCAGCGGCTGCCGCGTTGGCGGCGGCCAGGTCGAGCGGTCGCGGATGCCATAGGACGAACGAACGGCGCAGCGGGTCGACGCCTGCTGGAGAGTCGGATACTCGGTACGCGTAGCGCCGCCAGCCGGCCGAGAATCGAGCGTCGAAGCCCGGTGGAGCCGGCTCGGCCGCATACACCCGGACATCCGGTGCCAGGACGCCAGCCAGGCGGCGGACGAGGGCGTCTCCGGGCGGGCGGTCGGATCGTCCTGGCGCGGAATGCCAGGCGGCGGCTGGGACGTCGACGTGGCAAACCTGCCCGCGAGCGTGGACGCCGGCGTCGGTGCGTCCGGCCACGGTCAGAACAGGCGGCTCGATGCGAAGAACGGTGCCGAGGGCCACCTCCAGAACGCCCTGGACGGTGCGGCGGCCCGACTGAGCGGCCCATCCGGAGAATTCCGTCCCGTCATACGCGACCGACAACCGCAGCCGCACGATATCCCCACGACTCCC
>JASLBX010000080.1 GCA_030146385.1 Jiangellaceae bacterium
GCGACATGAGCCGCAAGCGGACGCTGGTCGACCACGGGTTCCGGCTCCCGAGCGCGATGGACAACCGGCCGCTGCGCTGGGAGGAGTTCCTGGGGCGGATCGGGCAGACGGTTTACCTGTCGGCCACTCCCGGCCCGTACGAGCTGGGCAAGTCCGACGGCGTCGTGGAGCAGATCATCCGGCCCACCGGTCTGGTGGATCCGGAGGTTGTCGTCAAGCCGACGAAGGGCCAGATCGACGACCTGATCGGCGAGATCCGGTCCCGCACCGAGCGCAACGAGCGCGTGTTGGTCACGACCCTCACTAAGAAGATGGCGGAGGACCTCACCGACTACCTGCTCGAGCACGGCGTCGCCGTCCGCTACCTGCACAGCGAGGTCGACACGCTGCGCCGGGTCGAGCTGCTCCGTGAATTGCGCAAGGGTGAGTTCGACGTCCTGGTCGGTATCAACCTGCTGCGTGAGGGCCTGGACCTGCCCGAAGTGTCACTGGTGTCGATCCTGGACGCCGACAAGGAGGGTTTCCTGCGCTCGGGCACGTCCCTGATCCAGACGATCGGGCGCGCTGCGCGAAACGTGTCGGGCCAGGTCCACATGTACGCCGACATCATCACGCCGTCGATGCGCGACGCTATCGACGAGACCAACCGGCGGAGGCAGAAGCAGGTCGCCTACAACTCCGAGCACGGCATCGACCCCACGCCGCTGCGCAAGCGGATCGGCGACATCACCGACCTGCTGGCCCGCGAGGACGCCGACACCGACGCGCTGATCGGCGGCTCCGGGCGGGCGGTCAGCCGCGGCAAGGCGCCGGTGCCTGGCATGAGGAGCAAGTCCGAGGCTGGCGCCCATGCGGCGGAGCTCGCCGGCATGCCGGCCGCCGACCTCGCCCAGCTGATCCAGCAGCTCAGCGAGCAGATGCACAACGCCGCAGCCGAGCTCCAGTTCGAGCTGGCTGCTCGGCTGCGCGACGAGATCGCCGAGCTCAAGAAGGAGCTCCGCGCCATGCACGAGGCCGGCGTCAGGTGACGGGAGACGACCTGCTGGCGTACTGCCTGGCGAAGCCGGGTGCCTGGCTGGACGAGCCGTGGGAGGGCGACGTCGTCGCGAAGGTGGGCGACAAGATCTTCGCGTTCTTCGGCTCGGGCGTCGGGTCGGTTGGCCTGAAGTGCGGCCGCAATCGCGATGAGGCGGACGAATGGCTGCACCGGTACCCGGACGACGCGACGGTGATGGCGTACATCGGCCGGTCCGGTTGGAACACGCTGCGGTACGGCGGCGCCATCCGCGACGACGAGATCTTCGAGGCCGTCGACGCGTCGTACGAGGCGGTCGTCGCCAAGTTGCCGAAGCGCCTCCGCCCGGCCGTCGAGGCCTGAGAAGCGTTATCAGGGTGGCGTAGCTGTCGTACCGCGATCTTGACGAGGAGCGACTGATCGGCGCCGAAGATTCTCCTGCCATGTCGCCGAGCGCGCTCTTGTGCGACAGCCTCCGTGGCACCAGCAACCTCACCCTGATCACCGCTGGGTTACCGCGGAGCGCCCCCGCATCCGCCGTCCGCCGCACGCTTGCTGTTTGGCCGCCCGCGGCACGGGCATGAGAGGATGGGATGGCAGGTGGAGGGGAGTATTCCTTCGCGGCCTTCTCGTCATCACGGTGTTGCACCCGGGGAGGCCGGCCGCGCAGATGGCGGAAGAGACCTCCGGTTGTTGGTGCCGCCGCCGGGTAGGCGGCATGAGACCGGAGAGGACTATCTTTGCTGAACCTGCCTGTGTGGTTCGAGATCACGACGTTCGTCGTGCTGATCCTGTTGCTGGCAGCCGACCTGTTCCTGGTGACTCGCCGTCCCCATGAACCGTCGCTGAAGGAAGCCGGCGCCTGGGTGACCTTCTACATCGGGCTGGCGCTGCTGTTCGGTGTGATCATGATCTTCGTGGCCAGCCCGGTCGCGGCCGGCGAGTTTTACGCCGGGTGGATCACGGAGTACAGCCTGAGCGTCGACAACCTGTTCGTCTTCGTGCTGATCATGACGCAGTTCCGGGTGCCGCGGAAGTACCAGCAATCGGTGCTGATGTTCGGGATCCTGCTGGCGATCGTGTTGCGCGGCATCTTCATCGTCATCGGCGTCGCCGCGATCAACGCCTTCTCATGGGTGTTCTACATCTTCGGCCTGTTCCTGCTCTACACGGCGATCAAGCTGGCTAAGCAGGAGGCCAAGCACCATCCCCACGAGGAGACCTACGAGAACGCCTTCATCCGCCGGGCCCGCCGCGTGCTCCCCATGAGCCCGAACTACGAAGGCGTCAAGCTCCGGACCACCGTGGAAGGCCGCCGGGTGTTCACGCCGATGGTGATCGTGTTCCTCGCCATCGCGTCCGCGGACGTCCTGTTCGCTGTCGACTCCATCCCGGCCATCTTCGGGCTGACGCAAGAGGCGTTCATCGTACTCACGGCGAACGTGTTCGCCCTGATGGGCCTGCGCCAGCTGTACTTCCTGCTCGGCGGGCTGCTCGACCGGCTGGTGTACCTGCAGGCCGGTCTGGCGATCATCCTCGGGTTCATCGGCGTCAAGCTCGTCCTGCACGCGCTGCACGAGAATGAACTGCCGTTCATCAACAACGGCGAGCCGCTCGAAGGCGTCCCAGACGTCCCCATTCTGGTATCGCTCGCCGTCATCGTCGGGACGCTGGCGATCACGACACTGGCCAGTCTGTGGAAGAGCCGACGGGACGCCCGGAAGGCCGGGCAGATCACGCCCTGAGCGTTCTCCTGGCGGTCCGATTTGGGTAACGTCTGGGGCAATGGAGCTGTTCACGATGGGTCCCAAGCGCGGCCGCGACCAGGACGGCCGCGACGACCCCGTCGTGTCGTTGGAGCCTCTCGAGCTGGGCAGCAGCTCCGCCGAAGCTCCGGAGCCGGAGTCGGAGGAACCGGACGTCTTCCTCAGCCAGCACTGGTGGGGTGACCTACTCCGGGCCGATGTGCTCGCCGTTGCGAGCGCCGCCGCGGTGGCCATATCGGTGCTGGGGTTGCCGTTCGCGCAGTTCCTGACGAACCTGTTCTACAGTCCGGTGGTGTTCAGCACGGCGTGGACGTTCCTCCCGATCCTGGTGGCGGCAGGAGTTGCCACTGTGCTGGGGCTCGGCGCGGTCCGGCAAGGCTTCCGGCACGGTGCCGCGACGTGGGTCAGAGTGGTCGGCGGTGCCGCTACGCTGGTCGCCTTCCTGTTGCTGGTCGGAACGGCGATCACCTGGCTGTATGTCGTGGACGCCGGCCTGATGGATGAGCTCCGAAACTTCTACTAGGTCATAGCCAGGAGCCGGCGGGAATGGCCGGCAGCGCGTCCCGAGGCTCGACGTCCAGATCATCGCCCGCCGAGCGGCCGGCAAGCCAGGCCAGCACGGCCGGAGCCGGGCCGCGAACCACGGTGCTGCCACCGGCACCGACCCGTTCGGGCGTCCCGTCGACGACGATAGTGAAAGGCAAGACATCGTCGCGGCGGCCGATCGACCGCAGCGTCTCGCGTAGGGCGCGGGCGACGAACTGCGGCGGCCAGTCCGCAGGCGAATAGCCGGCGGCCAGGTCGACGTGGTGCATCTCCACCTCGCGCAGGCGAAGCCAGACGACGCGGCGGGCCGGGATGGCCGATCCATTGGCTCCCGGCCCGGTGCGGACCTGGAACTCCCAGCCTTCCTCCGGAACCTGTGCGATGGCTGCTCCGAACCGCGCCGCTGACTCGTTCATGTCCGCCACCAGCTGGTCCAGTGGTCGGGACGCCCCTGCTTCGATGCCTGCTGTCCGGGCTTCGGCCGACTCGTACATGGGCGTCTCGACGCCGGTCGACGCCCAGGTGAGCAGGTTCGTCAGTGCGTCGGCATTGCCTGCGATGTGGGCGAGCACGTGGGCCCGGGTCCACCCAGGGCACAGGCTCGGCTGGCGGACCGTATCGTCGTCCAGCTGATGCGCGGTTTGGACCAGCCGCTGCGTGGCAGCCGTGACCGGACCGACCGTTTCCGCGCTCTCCGAATGGCCGATGGGGTGATTGGTGCCGACCTCGGGCATGCTTCAGAACCTAACCGTTGTTTGCCTCAGAGCACCAACGTTGTCAGACCCGCCACTTACCATTCCGTGAGTGCACGTACCGAGTGAACTGGAAAACATGGCCGACGAGTCCGCGCACAGCTTGATCATCAAGGGCGCCCGCGAGCACAACCTCAAGGACGTCTCCCTTGATCTGCCACGTGATGCGCTCATCGTCTTCACCGGGCTGTCCGGGTCCGGCAAGTCGAGCCTGGCGTTCGATACCATCTTCGCCGAGGGGCAGCGGCGGTACGTCGAGTCGCTGTCGGCGTACGCGCGGCAGTTCCTCGGCCAGATGGACAAGCCCGACGTCGACTTCATCGAGGGGCTGAGCCCTGCGGTGTCGATCGACCAGAAGT
>JASLBX010000159.1 GCA_030146385.1 Jiangellaceae bacterium
CCGCAGACCGGCGAGGTACTCGCTGAGGTCGCCGAGGCGATCGGTATCGCGACGAACAACGTCGCTGAGTACCGCGGTGTGATCGCCGGGCTGTCGCTGGCCCGCGAGATCGACCCGGCGGCCCAGGTGAGCGTCCGGCTGGACTCCAAGCTGATCGTCGAGCAGATGTCCGGCCGGTGGAAGATCAAGAACGCGGACCTCAGGCCGCTGGCGCTCGAGGCGAACCGGATCCTGCCGCCCAGCCAGGTGACGTACACCTGGGTGCCGCGGGAGCAGAACAAGCACGCCGACCGCCTGGTCAACCAGGCACTGGACGGCGATCCGGTCTACTTCGCCGTCGAACCGGCTCCACCACCGGCGCCGGTCGGCGTCGAGGACCTGTCGACCGCGTCGCCGATGTTCCTCGTGCGGCACGGCCAGACCGCCGACACCGTGGCCCGTCGCTTCGCCGGCGGCTCGGTTCCGGGGCCGTCGCTGGACGACCACGGCCGCGAGCACGCCAAGCGCGCGGCGGAAACGCTCGCGGACTCCGGAGCGGTGGCCGTCCTGACTTCTCCGATCGTGCGGGCCGCCGAGACCGCCCAGGTGATCGCGGACCGGCTCGGTCTCCCGGTGACGACAGAAGCCGCCTGGCGGGAGTGCGAGTTCGGGGAGTGGGAGGGCCTGCGGTTCGAGGAGGTGGCCGGGCGCTTCCCGGACGAAGTCGCCGCGTGGCGGGCCTCGACGGCCAATCCGGCTCCGGGCGGGGAGTCGCTGGACCAGATGGCGGCGCGCGTCACCGCCGCCCGGGACGAGGCGCTGGAGCGTTACGGAGGCCAGCCGGTCATCGTGGTGACCCATTCCTTGCCGATCCGAGCGCTCATCCGGCTAGCGCTGGACGCACCCCCGGAGGCCATCCACCGCCTGCGCCCGGCACCCGGATCGGTGACCGAGCTGCTGACCTTCGCCGGAGGGCTCACGACAGTGACGGCATTCGGCTTGCGACCCTAGCCCGGCACCACCATGACTGGACACGCGGCGTGGTGCAGCACGCCACGGCTGACCGAGCCGAGCACCAGCCTGGTGAACCCGCCCCGGCCCCGCTGGCCCACGACCAGCAGGTCGGCTTCGGCGGATGCCCGGGCGAGCACCCCGACCGGATGTCCTTCGGCCAACTCCTCCACCACCTTCACGGCGGAGAAGCGCTCCGCGACCGGAGCGATTGTGTCGCTGAGCTGCTTACGCCCCTCGTCCTCGTCCAACCGCGTGCCGTGGATCGTGGCGCCGCTGTCGCGCGCCGGTCTGGCGTAGATCGCACGCAGCGTCGCCTGGCGGTTGGCCGCCTCGCTGAAGGCAAACTCCAGCGCGGCTGCCGAGGACGGGGACGCGTCGACACCGGCCACGATCTGGCCGACGGGAGCGCCGGGCGCGCCTTGCACCACCACGGCGGCGCAGCGGGTGTGCCCGACCACGCCGTGGGCGACCGAGCCGAGCAGCAGGCCGGTGAAGCCTCCCTCGCCGCGGCCGCCGACGACGAGCATGACCGCTCCCTCGGCGGCCTCGATGAGCGCCGGCCGGGCGTCACCCGAGACAATCTCCGTGGTGACCTCGGCCTCCGGTGCCGCTTGCCTGGCCTGATCAGCCGCCTCGCTGAGCAGGTTCTTCGCGTCCTCGCGCGCCTGTCGTCCCACCTCTGCGGCCGGCTTATCCCCGGCCGAGCCGAAGAGCCAGCCCTGGAGCGCGTGAACGATGCGCAACGGGTCCCCGCGCATCTCCGCCTCTCGGGCCGCCCATTCCACTGCGTGCCGGCTGACGTCCGAGCCGTCGCTACCAACGACGATCCCGCTCATGGTTGCTCCCTTCTCCGGCAGGGCTATTCGCGATCAGGCAGCACGCCCGCGTCGTGGTCGCCGCCGGTGTCGGTGCCGGTCGCGGTGTCCAGGCCGGCGGCCCGGGCGGCCGGCCACCGCCAGGCGCGGATCTCGGGAGCGTCGTCACCGTGATCACGGGTGTACTGGCGGGCCCGGAGCCGGGTGTCGACCATCTCCTGGCGGAGCCGGGCCGCACGCGATCCGAGGCTCGGCACCCGGTCGATGACGTCGATGACCAAGTGGTACCGGTCCAGGTCGTTCAACATCACCATGTCGAACGGCGTGGTCGTCGTCCCCTCCTCCTTGTACCCGCGGACGTGCAGGTTCCCGTGGTTCGCCCGGCGGTAGGTCAGCCGGTGGATGAGCCACGGGTAGCCGTGGTACGCGAAGATGATCGGCTTGTCGGTGGTGAACAGTGTGTCGAACTCGGTGTCCGGCAGGCCATGAGGGTGCTCGCGCTCGTCCTGCAGCCGCATGAGGTCCACAACGTTGACCACGCGGACTTTGAGGTTGGGTAGATTCTCGCGGAGCAGGTCGGCGGCGGCGAGCGTCTCGAGTGTCGGGACGTCACCGGCACACCCCAGGACCACGTCGGGCTCGCCGTCCTCGGTGCCCGCCCAGTCCCAGATGCCGAGGCCCCGCGTGCAGTGGGCGATCGCCTGGTCCATGGTCAGCCACTGCGCCTGCGGCTGCTTTCCGGCGACCACGACGTTGACGTAGTTGCGGCTGCGCAGGCAGTGGTCGTACGTGGAGAGCAGCGTGTTCGCGTCCGGCGGCAGGTAGACCCGCACCACGCTGGCCTTCTTGTTCACGACCACGTCGATGAAGCCGGGGTCCTGGTGGGAGAAGCCGTTGTGGTCCTGCCGCCAGACGTGGCTGGACAGGAGGTAGTTCAGCGACGCGATCGGCCGCCGCCACGGGATGTCCGTGGTGGTCTCCAGCCACTTCGCGTGCTGGTTGAACATCGAGTCGATGATGTGGATGAACGCCTCGTAGCAGTTGAACGCGCCGTGCCGCCCGGTGAGCAGGTAGCCCTCCAGCCAGCCCTGGCA
>JASLBX010000160.1 GCA_030146385.1 Jiangellaceae bacterium
GTGGGTGCTGTCGATGGGCGTGTGCGCGAGCACGGGCGGGATGTTCAACAACTACGCGATTGTCCAGGGCGTCGACCACGTCGTTCCCGTCGACGTGTACCTGCCCGGTTGCCCGCCACGGCCGGAGATGCTGATGGACGCGATCCTCAAGCTGCACGAGAAGGTGGCCAACGAGCCGCTCGGCGCGAACCGTGAGCGGGCGGAGGAGGAGGCCGAGCAGGCCGCGCTGACCGCCGCTCCGACGCACGAGATGAAGGGTCTGTTCCGGTGAGTACTGAGGGACGAGCCGAGAAGGCGAGTGCGACCAAATGAGCGACGACCAAGCGCGCGGCGACCGGTCGCCGGAGAAGACCGACGCGGCTGCGGCCGCCGCCGGACGGGAAGAGCCGGCCGCGGCGCCCGATACCGAGGAAGTTCCCGAGGCGCCGGAGGAAGAGGTCGAGGAGGAGGAAGCCGCCCGTCCTGGCGAGACGGCCAGCGCCGAGGCGGTCGTCGCCGGACCAGGTGACCTGCCCACCGAGGCGCCGGAGGAAGAAGAGGCCGGCCCCCCGCCTGCCCACCCCTCGCGCCGCGGCATGTTCGGTGTCACCGGCAGCGGCGACACGTCCGGGTACGGACGCCTGGTTGCGCGCGACACCAACCCGATCCGGCACGGAGTGACGCCCCGGCCATGGGGTGACGAGTTCGACGGTGTGGGTGACGCGCTGGCGGCGGCGCTGTCCAACTACGGCGCGGCCGTGGAAAGGGTGCTCGTCGACCGCGGCGAGCTGACCATCTTCGTCCGGCGTGAGCACCTGGTGGAGGTAGCCCGCGCGCTACGCGACGACCCGGCGCTCCGGTACGAGATGTGCATGGGCGTGAGCGGCGTCCACTACCCGGAAGAGATCGGACGCGAATTGCACGCCGTTTACCCGTTCCTGTCGATCACGCACAACCGGCGGCTGCGAGTCGAGGTGACCTGCCCGGACGAGGACCCGCACATCCCGTCGATCGTCGACCTCTACCCGGGCAACAACTGGCATGAGCGTGAGACGTACGACTTCTTCGGGATCATCTTCGACGGCCACCCCGCGATGACCCGGATCGAGATGCCCGACGACTGGGTGGGCCACCCGCAGCGCAAGGACTACCCGCTCGGCGGCATCCCGGTCGAGTACAAGGGCGCGACCATCCCGCCACCCGACGAGCGGAGGGCGTACAACTGATGAGCAACCTCGACGATGTGACTTTCGCCGCTGCGGGCGGAGATGACCCGGCCGAGGCCGGAGTCCGCGAGACCACCGAGGGCCCGGTCTACACCGTCAGCGGTGACGACTGGGACGAGGTCGTCGACGCGGCGATCGCCGGCCAGGAGCGGATCGTCGTCAACATGGGTCCCCAGCACCCGTCCACCCACGGCGTGCTGCGGCTGATCCTCGAGCTGGACGGCGAGACGGTCACGAACGCCCGCTGCGGCATCGGGTACCTGCACACCGGCATCGAGAAGAACTGCGAGTACCGCACCTGGACCCAGGGCGTGACGTTCCTGACCCGGGCCGACTACCTGTCGCCGTTCTACAACGAGGCCGCCTACGTGCTCGGCGTCGAGCGGCTGCTCGGAATCACCGACGAGATCCCCGAACGGGCCACCGTCATCCGCGTGATGATGATGGAGCTCAACCGCATCTCCTCGCACCTGGTGGCCATCGCGACCGGCGGCATGGAGATCGGCGCCCTGACGATCATGACGCAGGGCTTCCGCGAGCGCGAGCGCACCCTGGACCTGTTCGAGCTGATCACGGGCCTGCGAATGAACCACGGGTACATCCGACCCGGGGGTGTCGCTCAGGACCTGCCGCCCGGAGCGGTCGAAAGTGTCCGCGAGTACATCCGGTGGATGCGCGAGTACCTGCCGACGTACGAAGATCTCCTGAACGAGAACCCGATCTTCAAGGGACGGACGGTCGGCGTCGGTTACCTGGACCTGATCGGCTGCACGGCGCTCGGCATCACCGGTCCGGTGCTGCGCTCGACCGGACTGCCGTTCGATCTCCGCAAGGCGCAGCCGTATTGCCAGTACGAGACGTACGAGTTCGACGTCCCGACCGTCGACACGTGCGACTCGTACGGTCGGTATCTGATCCGGGTCCGCGAGATGTACGAGTCGTTGAAGATCATCGAGCAGTGTCTGGACCGGCTGGAGCCGGGCCCGGTCATGATCGCCGACAAGAAGATCGCCTGGCCGGCCCAGCTGGCCCTCGGCGGCGACGGCCTCGGCAACTCGCTCGATCACATCCGGCACATCATGGGCGAGTCGATGGAGGGGCTCATCCACCACTTCAAGCTGGTGACCGAGGGATTCCGGGTGCCGGCGGGCCAGGTCTACGAGGCGGTGGAGAGCCCGCGCGGCGAGCTCGGCGCGCACGTCGTCTCCGAGGGTGGGACCCGCCCGTGGCGGGTCCACCTGCGCGACCCCTCCTTCAACAACCTGCAGGCCATGACTGCCATGTGCGAGGGAGGATTGGTGGCCGACGTGATCGTCGCAGTGGCGAGTCTGGACCCCGTGATGGGAGGTGTGGACAGGTGACGGAGCGAAGCCAGTGGCTGGCCGACCGCAGCGAGATCGCCCACGGTCAGGGCAAGGAGACGGAAGCGGCCCGCGAGACCGCGCTCGACGAGACGACTCGCGCCGAGATGCGCGAGATCATCGCCCGCTACCCGGAGCCCCGCTCTGCGCTGCTGCCGATGCTGCACCTCGTCCAGGCCTACGAGGGGTACGTGACCCCTGCCGGCATCGAGATGTGCGCAGAAGAGCTCGGCATCACCGAAGCCGAGGTCGCGGCGGTCGCCACGTTCTACACCATGTACAAGCGGCGCCCGATGGGCGAGTACCACGTCGGCGTGTGCACCAACACCCTGTGCGCGATCATGGGCGGCGACCAGATCTGGTCCGAGTTGACCGATGAGCTCGGCATCGGGCACGACGAGACCACGGACGACGGTAAGGTCTCGCTGGAGCACGTCGAGTGCAACGCGGCCTGCGATTTCGCGCCGGTCATGGTCGTCAACTGGGAGTTCATGGACAACCAGACCCCAGAGTCGGCTCGCGAACTGGTCGGTAAGCTCCGGTCCGGCGAAGATGTCCGCTCCAGCCGGGGGCCAAGCATCTGCACCTGGAAACAGGCGGCTCGGATCCTGGCGGGATTCCCGGACGGGCGCGCCACGGAGGGCCCGGCGGCGGGCCCGGCCAGCCTCGCCGGGCTCGTGCGCGCCCACGAGAAGGGGTGGAGCGCTCCCGAGGGTGGCCGGCCCGCGCTGGATGCCGGCGGTTCCGACAGCCAGGAGGATGATCAGTGACCACGCTGACGCCAGTCCTGTCCGAGCAGTGGCACGAGGACGACTGCTTCACCCGCGCGGGCTACGAACGGGCCGGCGGGTACCAGGGCCTGCGCATTGCGTTGCAACGCACGCCGGACGACCTGGTCACGATCGTCAAGGACGCCGGCCTGCGCGGACGCGGGGGAGCGGGCTTCCCGACCGGCATGAAGTGGGGCTTCGTCCCGAAGGACAGCCCCAAGCCGACGTACCTCGTGGTCAACGCCGACGAGTCCGAGCCGGGAACCTGCAAGGACGTCCCGCTCATGCTGGCATCGCCGCACGTCCTGGTCGAGGGGACGATCATCTCCTCGTACGCGATCGGCGCGAGCACCGCCTTCATCTATGTCCGCGGCGAGGTGCTGCACGTCATCCGCCGGCTGCAGGCGGCAGTCGCTGAGGCCTATGAGGCCGGGTTCGTGGGAAAGGACATCCTGGGCTCGGGCTACGACCTTGACGTGATCGTCCACGCGGGTGCCGGCGCTTACATCTGCGGCGAGGAGACCGCGCTACTGGACTCCCTGGAGGGCCGGCGGGGCCAGCCGCGCCTGCGGCCTCCGTTTCCGGCGGTGGCGGGGCTGTACGCGTCCCCAACGGTGATCAACAACGTCGAGACGATCGCCTCGGTGCCGGCCATCGTGGCCAAGGGCGTGGACTGGTTCCGTTCGATGGGCTCGGAGAAGTCGCCCGGGTTCACGTTGTACTCGCTGTCCGGCCACGTCACCCATCCGGGGCAGTACGAGGCGCCGCTGGGCATCACGCTGCGCGAGCTGATGGATATGGCCGGCGGCATGCGGAACGGCAACGAGCTGAAGTTCTGGACGCCGGGCGGCTCGTCGACGCCGCTGCTGACGGCCGATCACCTGGACGTCCCGCTCGACTACGAGGGCGTGGCCGAGGCCGGCAGCATGCTCGGCACCAAGGCACTGCAGATCTTCGACGACACGACCTGCGTCGTGCGGGCCGTCCTACGGTGGGTCGAGTTCTACAAGCACGAGTCGTGCGGCAAGTGCACGCCGTGCCGTGAGGGGTTCTGGTGGTTGGTGCAGATCTTCCAGCGCCTGGAGGCGGGCGAGGGAACCGAAGCCGACCTCGAGAAGCTGCTCGACCTGTCCGATAACATCGCCGGGCGCTCGTTCTGCGCGCTGGCCGACGGCGGGGTCGCGCCGATCACCTCGTCGCTGCAGTACTTCCGTGACGAGTACCTGGCCCACTTCGAGCAGGGTGGGTGCCCGTTCGATCCGGCCGCCTCGACTCTGTTCGCTGAGACTGCGGGAGCTGTTTGATGACCGTCACCGAGCCGACAAGCGGTGCCGTCGAGCAGGCCGAGAAGCTGGTCACCCTGACGATCGACGGCTTCGAGGTCAGCGTCCCCGAGGGCACGCTGCTGATCCGGGCCGCCGAGCTGCTGGGCATCCAGATCCCGCGTTTCTGCGACCACCCACTGCTGGACCCGGTGGGTGCGTGCCGCCAGTGCCTGGTGGAGGTCGTGGACGACGGCCGCGGCCGGGCCATGCCCAAGCCGCAGGCGTCGTGCACCACCGCCGCGATGCCGGGGATGGTGGTAAAGACGCAGCTCACCTCGCCGGTGGCGGACAAGGCG
>JASLBX010000166.1 GCA_030146385.1 Jiangellaceae bacterium
TGAGCGTCACGCCCCGGAGACCCACCTGATCCCCAACGTGCTCGCCGTCGCCGCTGGACACAAGGACCAGGTCGCGGTCTTCGGCACCGACTACCCGACCCGGGACGGGACGGCGATCCGCGACTACCTGCACGTCGAGGACCTCGGCCGGGCGCACCTGCTCGCCCTCGACGCTGCAGTCGCCGGGACGCACCGGATCTACAACCTCGGCACCGGCACCGGGTACACGGTGCGCGAGGTCATCGACGCGTGCCGGCGCGTGACCGGGCATCCGATGCCGGCCGTGGACCATGATCGCCGGCCCGGAGACCCGCCATCCCTCGTCGCGTCGGGACGGCGGGCGGCCGAGGAGCTGTCCTGGACTCCGCGGCACGACCTGGATCGCATCGTGGCCGACGCGTGGGCGTTCATGACACAGTGATCGAGACCGACCGATGACGAACGGACGCTGGGCGGCCCCCGGCCGGGTCAACCTGATCGGCGAGCACACCGACTACAACGACGGGTACGTGCTGCCGCTGGCCCTCGCCCAACGGGCCGTCGTGCAGGCCGAGTTCGCCCACCACGCACCGACCCGCGTGCGATCACGCCAGGCACCCGGCGAAGAGGTGACCTTCGACGCCCACACTGTGGAGCCGCGGGACGTCAGTGGCTGGGCGGCGTACGTGGCTGGGGTCGTGTGGGCACTCCGGGTGGACGGTCACACGGTCGGCAATCTCGACGTCACCGTGGACGGGGATGTCCCGCTCGGCGCCGGGCTGTCGTCCTCAGCTGCCTTGGAATGCGCGGCCGGGCTGGCGTGGGCGCACCTGTTCGGCCTCCGGCTGGCTAAGACGGAACTGGCCAGGGTCTGCCAACGCGCGGAGAACGAGTTCGTCGGCGCACCGACCGGGATCATGGATCAGATGGCGGCCATGCACGGCCGCGAGGGGCATGCCGTGTTCATCGACACCCGGACACTGCGGGTGTCGCACGTCCCCTTCGATCTGACCGGGGCCGGGCTGGCGCTGCTGGTCGTCGACACGCGGGCGCCGCACCGCCATGTCGACGGCGAGTACGCATCACGGCGGCGGGCGTGCGAGGAGGCGGCCGAGGTGCTTGGCGTCGACGCGCTCCGGGACGCCCGGCTGGAACAGCTCGACGCATTGCCGGACCGCCTGCTGCCGCGGGCGCGGCACGTCGTCACCGAGAACGCCCGCGTGCTCGAAGTGGTGGAACTGCTGCGCTCCGGAGCCGATCCCCGGGTGATCGGGCCGGTGCTGACCGCGTCACACCTGTCGCTGCGAGACGACTTCGAGGTGACCGTCCCGGAGGTGGACGTCGCGTTCGACGCCCTGTTGGACGCGGGCGCCTATGGGGCGCGGATCACTGGCGGTGGGTTCGGCGGTTGCGTCATCGCCCTCGTCGACGCGGACCGGGTAGACGCCGCGGCCGATGCCGTCCGGTCCGCTTATGCCAACCGTCGGTTCGGCGAACCGGCCACGTTTACCGCCGTCCCGTCCGCCGGCGCCCACCGCCTCCCGAGTGGCTATCCACACACAGAGTGGCACCCGTCGACGAGGCCGACATCGTGATCGCCAGGGCCTGCGTAGTCATCGACGCTGCACTCAAGACTCGCGATGGGCTGCGAAAGCTTCCACCCTCCGAGCGCAACCAGGTCGCCCGGCTGGTGGCCTGAGGTACGACGTCTCCACAGGGTCTCAAACGGATGGACGACCGTCCGCCTACACTGCGGGCACGCCCGTGGAAGGGAGCGATCCGATGGCCGAGCACGCAGTGTTGTACGTAGCAGGTTCGTACGTCGAACCGGCGGCAGACCAGTCGTCCGTCCCCGTCATCAGCCCGGTCACCGGCGAGCACCTGGCCGACCTGCCGGTTGCGACGCCTGACCAGATCGACCGAGCCGTCGCCGCGGCCCGTACGGCGTTCGACGACTACCGGCACTGGTCGGCCCACGAGCGAGCCGCGCTCTGCCACCGGATCGCCGACCTGATCGACGCGCACACTGAGGGGCTCGCCCGGCTGACCACGCTCGAGCAGGGCAAGACCCTCGCCGAGGCGACCGACGACGTCCACGACACCGCATCGATCTTCCGCGACTCGGCAGAGGACGCCAAGCGGCTGTACGGCGAGCTGATTCCCAGCGCGGAGCGCGCCAAGCGGATGTTCACCTTCCGCGTGCCGGTGGGTGTGTGGGCCGGTATCACGCCGTGGAACTTCCCGCTGATGATCATGTGTGAGTTCCTCGGCCCGGCGCTGGCTACCGGCAACGCGATCGTCTGCAAGCCTCCGGAGAACACTCCGCTGACTTGTCTACGTCTCGGCGCCCTGCTGGCGGAGGCCGGCGTCCCCCCAGGGTTGGTTTCGATCCTGCCTGGTGGTGGCGGCGTGGGCGAGGCGCTGGTGACCCATCAAGGCATCGACGCGATCGGCTTCGTCGGGTCGTCGGCGACGGCCGAACGGATCGTCCGGGCCGCCGGGCTGAAGCGCACGCTCATCGAGGCGTCCGGTAACGGCCCGGTTGTGGTGTGCGCGGACGCGGATCTCGCTGCGGCCGCCGACGCGGCGGTCTATGGGGCGACCTGGAACTCCGGCCAGGTCTGCTGCGCGACGGAGCGGGTCCTCGTCGACGCTGGCGTTCGGGACGATTTCCTGAGCGAGGCCGCCCGCGCGGCCGCCGACGTTGTCCTCGGCGACCCATTCGATCCCGAGACGACCATGGGACCGCTGAACAACGAGCCGACCGCGGCCAAGATGGACCGGCACGTCGAACAGGCCGTCAATGCAGGCGCGACTCTCGTCTCGGGGCGTGGCCGCGTGGGCGGCTTTCCCACTCAGCTGTATTACGATCTCGCCGTTCTCGATGGAGTGTCACCCGCGATGGACGTCGCTCGTGAGGAGTCGTTCGGGCCGATTCTGCCGGTTATCCCGGCCGGTGATGACGACGAACTGCTCCGGATCGCAAATGCCGACCCGCTCGGCTTGCAGGCCGCGGTGTTCACAACCGACCTACGGCGGGCGTTCCGGTTCGCCGAAGGGCTGCGCGCCGGTTCCGTGGTGATCAATGACTCGACCGACTACTTCGAGTCGGCGCAGCCGTTCGGCGGTGCGGCCGGGACGCGCACCGGCTGGGGAAGGGTCGGCGGCCTGGCCCAGCTGCGCGACATGACCGACCTGCGCACGGCGATCATCAGCCTTGGCTGAGTCGGTGGCATGTGGCGGACCGGCGATGTGGAGTAGATCGTCGTGACGGCCGAGCGGACGCAGGCGTGGCGGCAACTTGTGTTCATCGCCGCTCTCCAGGTGCTGGGTATGGCGACCTGGTTCTCCGCGTCCGCCGTCGTCCCCAGCCTGCAGGCCGAGTGGGACATTTCAGCCGGGCAGGCCACGTGGCTCACCGCATCGGTGCAGCTCGGCTTCGTAGCCGGTGCGCTGACGTCCGCAGCACTCAACCTGCCGGACCGCGTGCCCGCGTACCGGCTGGCCGCAGCGAGCGCAGTGGCGGCCGCTCTGGCCACGGTTGGCGTCGCCCTGCTCGCTGACGACTTGGCGACGGCCGTCCCACTGCGCTTCGCGACCGGCTTCGCTCTCGCCGGCGTTTACCCGCCCGGGCTGAAGCTGATGGCGTCCTGGTTCGACCGGGGCCGCGGCCTGGCGCTCGGGGCCCTGATCGGCGCGCTTGCGCTCGGCAGCGCGTTGCCGCACCTGATCAGCGTGTCTGCCCTCCCCTGGCGAGGCGTGCTGCTGGCGTCGGCCGGATCCGCGCTGCTGGCAGCCCTGATCGCCGGGACGGCCATCCGGCTCGGGCCGTACGCCGCACCTGCACCACCGTTCCAGCCGCGCTACGCGATCACCCTCTTTCGCGAACGCGGCCCCCGGCTGGCGAACCTCGGCTACTTCGGGCACATGTGGGAGCTGTACGCGATGTGGACGTGGCTGCCCGCCTACCTGGCGGCCAGCTACGCCAGCCGGCCGGGCGGCATACCGGTCGGCGCCGCGTCCTTCGTCGTGATCGGCGTCGCTGGAGCGATCGGGTGCCTGCTGGCGGGTTGGCTGGGCGACCGCGCCGGACGGGCGCGGCTTGCAGCGATGGCCATGATTACCAGTGCGAGCTGCTGTGTACTCGCGGCGCTGGTATTCGGCGGGCCACCGCTGGCCGTCTATGCCGTACTTATCGTGTGGGGAGCGTCGGTGATCGCGGACTCCGGGCTGTTCTCCACGTGCATGAGCCAGGTGGTCGATCCGCGGTACATCGGGACGGCCCTCACGACTCAGACTGCGATCGGATTCCTCCTGACCGTCGTCACTATCCAGGTCACTCCGCTGCTCGCCGAAGGGGCGGGCTGGCCGGTGGCCGTAGCCGTGCTGGGTATCGGGCCGGCTGTGGGCTCGATCGCGATGCTTCGACTTCAGCGACTCCTGTCGCCAGCGCCGGAAGCGGCCGGCTCGTGAACGGAGCTACGCCATGTGCTTCTGGAGGTTCTCGTCCAGCGCGTCGAGGAACTGCTGGGTGGTGAGCCACTCCTGATCGCCGCCGACGAGCAGCGCCAGGTCCTTGGTCATCTTGCCGCTCTCGACCGTTTCGACGCAGACCCGCTCGAGCGTCTCGGCGAAGCCCACGACCTCCGGCGTGTTGTCGAGCTTGCCGCGGTGCTCTAGGCCGCGCGTCCAGGCGAAGATCGACGCGATCGGATTGGTCGACGTCGGCTTGCCCTGCTGATGCTGGCGGTAGTGACGGGTGACCGTGCCGTGTGCCGCCTCCGCCTCGACCGTGCCGTCCGGCGTCATCAGGACGGACGTCATCAGGCCGAGCGAGCCGAAGCCCTGCGCGACGGTGTCCGACTGTACGTCCCCGTCGTAGTTCTTGC
>JASLBX010000207.1 GCA_030146385.1 Jiangellaceae bacterium
CGTCCTCCGTCCCGCCGGTCAGCGGCAGGATCTCCATGCCGAGCCCCTCGCGGTAGGCCACGAAGCGCTCGAACAGCCGCTCCGGCCGCAGCCGCTCGGCTACCGTCGTCACGGGTGCACCGGTAAGGCACCCCCAGGCCCCGGCATGGTCCCAATTGGCCATGTGCGGAAGCGCGGCCACCACACCGCGGCCCTCCGCGAGTGGCTCGCGCATGTGGTGCTCGCCCTCGACCCTGATCCTGTCGACGACCCGCTCACGATCCCAGTCCGGCAAGCGGAACGCCTCGCACCAGTACCGCAGGTACGACCGCATTCCGGCACGGGACACCTCGCGCAGGGCCGCTTCGTCCGTCGTCCCGAGGGCGCGGGACAGGTTGGCCTCCAGCCGCTGCACGCTCGGCCCGCGCCGCCGCCATGCCGCGTCGGCGATCCTCCGGAACAACGAGTACGCCGCCCGCTCGGGCAGGTGCCGGACGGCCGACCAGCCGCCGGTGTAGCCCAGCAGGACGATGCCGTCGCGGAGCCCGTTCATGTCGGTTGCGCGGGGCTCGGACGCGCCTGCCGGTGAACCTCGCGGATCCGCTGGACCACCGTCCAGCCGCTCGCCAGCGCGAGCAGCCACAGCATGACCTCCAGCACCGCGATCGGCAGGTTGAACAGGCCGACCAGACCCACAGTCGCGAGGATCGCGACCAACCGGTCGGCGCGCTCGGCGATGCCGACGTCCGCGGTGTACCCTTGGCTCTCCGCCCGCGCCTTGGCGTACGGGACGATCGCCCCCAGCGCCAGGCAGGCCAGGCTCAGTGCGGCAAGCCGCAGATTGTCGCCGCTGCCGGCGAAGTACATCGCCAGCCCGATGAAGATCGCAGCGTCGCCGAAGCGGTCGAGCACCGAATCCAGGAACGCTCCCCACGGGCTCGTACGGCCCGAGAGCCGCGCCATCACACCGTCCAGGCTGTCTGAGAACACGAAGGCGGTGATGAACAGCGTCCCGGCCAGAAACCGGCCTTGCGGGTAAAAGATCAGCGCCCCGGCCACCACGCCGGCCGTCCCGATGAAGGTGACCGCGTCGGGGGTGAGCCCAAGTTTGAGCAGGCCCTTGGCCGGCGGCGTGAACAGCCGGTTGGTCACCGGCCGCGTGTAGCGGTTCAGCATGGCGTCCGTTCGGATGATGGGGTGGGCAAAGTTCAGGCGGCGCCATGCTAGCGGCCGGCATTCCCAACCTGTTTGTCCTTCCCCCCTTGTGCAGGACCCGCCGCAGGGCAGAAGGTTGCGTACACACGACCTTTTCTTAACGCCGGAGTCACCCGGCGCCGCCGGGACCTCCGGAGCTCTCAAGGAGGCGAGCGATGGCGGAACGAACCCCTGCGGCGGCCACCGGCACAGGTCCCGTGGCCGAACAGCCCGACGGCATCCGCAATGTCGTGCTGGTCGGCCATACCGGAGCAGGAAAGACCACCCTGGTCGAGGCCCTGCTGGTCGCGACCGGCACGATTCACCGGTTGGGACGCGTCGAGGACGGCACGACGGTCACCGACTTCGACGATGCCGAGCTCCGGCAACAGCGCTCGGTGAGCCTTGCCCTGGCGCCGTTCGTGCACGAGGGAATCAAGGTCAATCTGCTCGACGCGCCCGGCTATGCCGACTTCGTCGGCGACCTGCGGGCCGGCCTGCGTGCCGCGGACTGCGCGCTCTTCGTCGTATCGACGGCCGAGCCGATGGACGGCACCACGAGGATGCTCTGGCAGGAGTGCGCGGCCGTCGGCATGCCGCGGGCCGTCGTCCTGACCAAGCTGGATCACCCACGCTCTGATTACGAGGGCACGCTTGCCGCCTGCCAGGACGCGTTCGGCGACAAGGTGCTGCCGCTGTACCTGCCCGTGCGCAGCAACGGCGACGGTGTCGACGGCCTCATCGGCATGCTCAGCGGGCGGCTGTTCACGTACGCGGACGGCAAGCGGAGCGAGTCCGAGCCCAGCGACGACCAGCGCGCCGAGCTCGAGGACGCCCGCGGGACCCTGATCGAAGGGGTCATCGAGGAGTCCGAGGACGAGTCGCTGATGGACCGCTACCTGTCCGGTGAGGACATCGACCAGAAGGTCCTCATCGACGACCTCGAGACCGCGGTGGCCCGCGCCTCCTTCCACCCGGTCATCCCGGTCTGCTCCGGCACCGGTGTCGGTACCGCCGAGCTCCTCGAGATCATCACCTCGGCCTTCCCCTCGCCGGCCGAGCACCCCATGCCCGACGTCACGACCGTGGACGGCAAGACCCGGTCCGACCTCAAGTGCGACCGGGACGGGCCGTTGCTCGCGGAGGTCGTCAAGACCACATCCGACCCGTACGTCGGCCGGGTCAGCCTCGTGCGCGTCTTCTCGGGGACGATCCGGCCCGACATGACCGTCCATGTCTCCGGGCATTTCCTCGCCGACCGCGGCCACCAGCAGCACGACGAGGACGAGAAGATCGGCGGGCTCACCTCGCCGCTCGGCAAGACCCAGCGCACGATCTCACACGCGGTCGCCGGCGACATCTGCGCGATCGCCAAGCTGTCCAAGGCCGAGACGGGCGACACGCTCTCCTCGAAGGACGACCAGCTGTTGATGCGACCGTGGGAGATGCCAGAGCCGCTGCTGCCGATCGCCGTCGTTGCTCACGCCAAGGCGGACGAGGACAAGCTCTCGCAGGGGTTGTCCCGGTTGACGGCCGAAGATCCCACCCTGCGGGTCGAGAACAATCCCGAGACGCACCAGTTGGTGCTCTGGACGATGGGCGAGGCGCACGCGGACGTCCTGCTGGACCGGCTGCGCTCGCGGTACGGCGTCGAGGTCGACCAGGTCCCGCTGCGGGTGCCGCTGCGCGAGACGCTCGCCGGCAAGGCCACCGCGAAGGGACGGCACGTCAAGCAGACCGGAGGCCACGGGCAGTACGCGATCTGCGACATCGAGGTCGAGCCGCTGCCCGAAGGTGGCGGGTTCGAGTTCGTCGACAAGGTGGTCGGCGGGGCCGTCCCGCGGCAGTTCATCCCGTCGGTCGAGAAGGGCGTCCGCGCCCAGATGCAGAAGGGTACGACGCCGGCCGGCTACCCGATGGTCGACATCCGGGTGACGCTGTTCGACGGCAAGGCGCACAGCGTCGACTCGTCCGACATGGCGTTCCAGACTGCCGGCGCGCTTGGGCTGCGCGAGGCCGCGGAGGCCGCCGGGGTCAACCTGCTGGAGCCGGTCGACGAGGTCGGAATCCTGGTGCCGGACGACTATGTCGGCAGCGTCATGGGTGACCTTGCCGGCAGGCGCGGCCGCGTGCTCGGGACCGAGCCGGTCGGGACGGGACGGACGATGGTCCGCGCCGAAGTGCCGCAGACCGAAATCGTGCGCTACGCGATCGACCTGCGGGCGATGACCCAAGGCACGGGCACGTTCA
>JASLBX010000213.1 GCA_030146385.1 Jiangellaceae bacterium
CCAAGGACGAGGGCGGCCGGCACACGCCGTTCTTCAACAACTACCGTCCGCAGTTCTACTTCCGGACGACCGACGTGACCGGCGTGGTGACCCTTCCCGAGGGCACCGAGATGGTCATGCCGGGTGACAACACCGAGATGAAGGTCGAGCTCATCCAGCCCATCGCAATGGAGGAGCAGTTGCGCTTCGCCATCCGCGAGGGTGGCCGCACCGTTGGTGCTGGCCGGGTGACGAAGATCATCATGTAAGACGCACGGTTCGGGGCCGTCCCCCACTCAGGAGGGCGGCCCCGAGTCACGTCAACCGGTCCGATCGGTCACCTCCACCAGGCGTATCGGCACTGCACCAGGCGCACGCGCCTCGTACGGCACCCACAGGCCTGCTGAACGTGATCGACCGGGACGAGCAAGGCCCGATTGGCCCAGGGGCTAGCGCCTCTGGCATACTAGACAGGTTGCTTCGGCAGAGGCCGCCGTGGCGGGGGCCAGACGGGCCCGCCGCCGGTACGGAGACCTTCACCATCATGCCTGGCCGCGTGCCGGGCCGTCCGAACATCCGCTACTCAACGAGTCGCTGGTTGGCGCCGCAATGCGGCCCGAATCCTCCGACACGCCCGAGCGCGGGGGTCGCGGCCGGAATCCGGCGGCTGAGCGCGGAGATGGCCGGAGCAGCGGTGTCGGTTCGCAAACCAGCGGTACGAGAGAAGGACGACTAGCAGCCATGGCGGGACAGAAGATCCGCATCCGGCTCAAGGCCTACGACCATGAGGTCATCGACACGTCGGCGCGCAAGATCGTCGACACGGTGACGCGCACTGGTGCGCAGGTCGCGGGCCCGGTGCCGCTGCCAACCGAGAAGAACGTGTTCTGCGTTATCCGGTCGCCGCACAAGTACAAGGACAGCCGCGAGCACTTCGAGATGCGCACACACAAGCGGCTCATCGACATCATCGACCCCACGCCGAAGACGGTCGACTCGCTGATGCGGCTCGACCTGCCGGCCGGTGTCGACATCGAGATCAAGCTTTAAGGGACACGCCAGCGATGACTACTCAAGCAAGGGCGGGCCTGAAGGGTCTTCTCGGCGAGAAGCTCGGCATGACCCAGGCCTGGGACGAGAACAACCAGATCGTCCCCGTGACGGTCGTCAAGGCGGGGCCGTGTGTCGTGACCCAGGTCCGGACGCCGGAGAAGGACGGCTACGACGCCATCCAGATCGCCTACGGCGCCACGCGGGCCGGCAAGGTCACCAAGCCGCTGCGCGGCCACTTCGACAAGGCCGGCGTCACGCCGCGTAAGCACACCGTAGAACTGCGCACCGCGGACGCTTCGGAGTACATCCTGGGCCAGGAGCTCACGGTGGACGTCTTCGAGCCCGGCCAGGTCGTCGACGTCGTCGGCACCAGCAAGGGCAAGGGCTTCGCCGGTGTGATGAAGCGGCACGGCTTCCACGGCCTGCGTGCGTCGCACGGTGTGCAGAAGAAGCACCGCTCGCCGGGCTCGATCGGCGGTTGCGCGACCCCGGGCCGGGTGTTCAAGGGCGCGGGAATGGCCGGCCGGATGGGCGGCGAGCGCGTCACCACACAGAACCTGACCGTCCACTCGGTCGACGCCGAGAATGGTCTGCTGCTCATCAAGGGCGCCGTCGCCGGCTCGAACGGTGGCCTGGTCCTGGTCAAGACCGCCGCGAAGGGGGCCTGACATGACGACGATAGACGTACTGGACGCCAAGGGCGTCAAGACCGGCAGCGTCGAGTTGCCGGCCGAAATCTTCGACGTGCAGGTCAACGTCCCACTGATCCACCAGGTCGTGGTGAGCCAGCTGGCCGCCGCCCGGCAGGGCACGCATGCGGTCAAGAGCCGCGGCCAGGTCGCCGGCGGTGGCGCCAAGCCGTACCGTCAGAAGGGCACCGGTCGGGCCCGGCAGGGTTCGATCCGGTCGCCTCAGTTTGCCGGCGGTGGCGTCGTCCACGGCCCGACGCCGCGCGACTACTCGCAGCGCACGCCGAAGAAGATGAAGGCCGCCGCGCTGCGGGGTGCTCTGTCGGACCGCGCCCGCCACGGCCGGGTGCACGTCGTCGCGAGCTTCATCGACGGCGACGCGCCCTCGACCAAGGCCGGCGTCGCGGCGCTGCGCAAGGTTGCCGAGCGTGCCCACGCCCTCGTGGTCGTGGCCCGCGGTGACGAGCTCACCACCAAGAGCCTGCGCAATGTCCCGGATGTGCACCTCCTCCACGCCGACCAGCTGAACACGTACGACGTGCTGTGCGCGGACGACGTGGTCTTCACGCAGGCGGCGCTCGAAGAGTTCCTGTCCGGCCGGGGCGTCGAGGTCGAGGTGACCGAAGCCAAGCCGGCGAAGAAGGCGGCAGCCAAGAAGACCACGGCCAAGAAGACGGCTGCCAAGAAGACCACGGCCAAGAAGGCAGCGGCCAAGGCCGGCGAGGACGAGACGACCGCGGACGACGCAGCCACCGACGAGACCACAGCCAAGGCCACCGCCGACGACAAGACCACCGGTGAGGAGGAGGACAAGTGAGCTCGGTTCATAAGGACTACCGCGACGTCCTGATCAAGCCGGTCGTCTCCGAGAAGAGCTACGGCCTGCTGGACGAGAACAAGTACACCTTCATCGTCCGCCCGGACGCCAGCAAGACCGAGATCAAGATCGCGGTCGAGAAGGTGTTCAACGTGAAGGTCACCGGCGTCAACACGCTCAACCGCGAGGGCAAGCGCCGCCGTACACGCTTCGGCATGGGCAAGCGGCCGAACACCAAGCGGGCGATCGTCAGTGTGGCCGAAGGACAGCGCATTGACATCTTCGGCGGACCGGTCGCCTGAGCCTAGGGGAAATCAGATATGGGTATCCGCAAGTACAAGCCGACGACGGCAGGTCGTCGTGGCGCCAGCGTCGCTGATTTCAGCGAGCTGACCCGCTCGACGCCGGAGAAGTCGCTGGTGAAGCCGCTGCCGAAGAAGGCGGGCCGGAATAACGGCGGGCGCATCACGACGCGCCACCAGGGCGGCGGGCACAAGCGCCAGTATCGCCTGATCGACTTCCGTCGCGCCGACAAGGACGGCGTCCCGGCGAAGGTCGCGCACATCGAGTACGACCCGAACCGCACGGCCCGGATCGCGCTGCTGCACTACGCGGACGGCGAGAAGCGCTACATCATCGCGCCGGAGCGGCTGGTGCAGGGCGCCCGTGTCGAGGCGGGTGCCGGTGCTGACATTAAGCCGGGTAACAACCTGCCGCTGCGCAACATCCCGGTCGGCACGGTCGTGCACGCGATCGAGCTGCGGCCCGGTGGCGGCGCGAAGATCGCCCGGTCGGCCGGTTCGTCCGTCCAGCTGGTCGCCAAGGAAGGCACCTGGGCGCAGCTGCGGATGCCGTCCGGCGAGATCCGCAACGTCGACGTGCGCTGCCGCGCGACGGTCGGTGAGGTGGGCAACGCCGAGCAGGCCAACATCAGCTGGGGCAAGGCCGGCCGGATGCGGTGGAAGGGCAAGCGCCCGAACGTCCGCGGCGTGGTCATGAACCCGGTCGACCACCCGCACGGTGGTGGTGAGGGCAAGTCCTCCGGTGGCCGGCATCCGGTCAACCCGAAGGGCCGCCCGGAGGGCCGGACCCGGAAGAAGAACAAGCCGAGCGACCGGCAGATCGTCCGGCGCCGTCGGACCGGCAAGAAGCGCTAACGGGAGCTGGTAGAGCGATGCCGCGCAGTCTGAAGAAGGGACCCTTCGTCGACGGGCACCTGGCCAAGAAGGTCGAGGAGCAGA
>JASLBX010000293.1 GCA_030146385.1 Jiangellaceae bacterium
ATCCTGTGGCGCGGCCAGCCTCTGCTCGGCGGGACGTCACTCGCACCGATGCCCCGGTTGTCGATCAGCACCAGCCGGAAGTGCTCGGCCAGTGGGCCGACGACGGGCTCCCATCCCCACCGGGCGTAGCCCAGGCCGTGGACGAACACCACCCACGGTGTAGACGGCCCGGCCGCGTCGACAGTCTCGTAGGCGATGCGACCGAACCATTCCGTGCCAGCGGCATAGGACCCTCCCGCATTCAGACACACCGTAACGACCAGTGCATTGCGCGCTCGATGGAGGCACCACACATGTATCGGGGCCGCAATGTGGCCGCCGGACACCTACGACCCCTCCGAAAGTGGCGCTTACGTTGCCCGTACGTTTCGTGACGACCAACCCATGGAGAGCACAGATGCGCACCATCACTCGAAGCGCCATCCGGGCCGTGCCCGTGGTCGTGCTCGCACTCACCGCGGCCGCCTGCGGCGGTGACGCAACCGATGACTCCGCAGACGGCGCCGACGCCGCCGATCAAACCGACGAACAAGCCGACACACCGGAGGCGGACGCTCCCGAGGGCGATCCCCTGACCATCGGCATGGCCACGTCGCTGTCCGGCTCGATCGCGCTGTTCGGCGTCGCCAACCAGAACGGCGCCCAACTCGCCGTCGACGAGCTCAACGCCGCCGGCGGCGTCCTCGGCCGTCCCGTCGAGCTCATCGTCCGGGACGACCAGGCTCGTCCCGAAGAAGGTGTCGCCCAGGCTCGAGATCTGATCATTTCGGAGGAGGTGGACGTCCTGCTGGGACCGGTCTCGTCCGGAGTGGCGCTGGCCATCACCGAGGTGACCGGCGAGCGGGGCGTGCCGTTTATCGTCCACACTTCGAACACCGAGGCGCTCATGACCGAGCAGTTCAACCCCTACGTGGTCTCGGTGGTGCCGAACACCGGCATGGAAGCTCGCGCCCAGGGCGTCGACCTGGCTGAGAGCGGCTACAGCGAGTGGGCGACGATCGCGCCGGACTACGAGTTCGGCCAGCGGCAGACCGGCACGTTCGTCGAGACGATCCAGGCCAACAACGGGGACGTCAGCATCGTCGAGCAGCAATGGCCGGAGCTCGGCGAGACCGACTTCCAGCCGTTCATCACCTCGCTGATCGGCTCGGGCGCGGAGGCGGTCTACTCACCGCTGTTTGCGACCGACCTGGTCACGTTCACCCGGCAGGCCGGCGACCTCGGGTTCTTCGACTCGACGTACTTCACGGCACTGTACGAGACCGATGCGCTCACCGAACTGGGCGACGAGTACGACCTCAGCGGAGTGCGTGCGTACTCCCGGTGCCCGTTCACCATCGACACGCCACAGATGGCCGACTTCGTCGAGAGGTACTCCGACGAGTACGGCACCGTGCCCTCCGACTGGGCCTGCATGGCCTACGACTCGGTGAAGCTGTGGGCCGAGATCGCCGAAGAGAACGGCACCGAAGATCCCGAAGCCTTCGTCGAGACCGTCGGCGGCTTCGAGTTCACCTCGCTGCGTGGCGACGTCTACATCCGCGAGATCGATCACCAGGCGTCCGTGCCGTCGTACATCGGCGAGCTGCAGTTCGACGAGGAGCTCGGGTTCTACGTCTACACCAACCTGCAGACTGTGCCAGCCGAGGAGATCTGGCTGTCCGAGGACGAAGTCGAAGCACTCCAGGGCAGCTGACCGGCAGCGACGCAGCAGACCGGCCGACACGAGAGGCAGCAACCCGAGTGAACCCAGACGTGCTCTTCCTGCAGTTCATGACCGGGCTTTCGCGGGCAGCCGTCCTGTTCATCGTGTCGGCCGGCCTGTCACTGGTCTTCGGCGCGATGCGGATCGTCAACATCGCGCACGGCTCGTTCTACATGATCGGAGCCTTCCTAGCGGTGACGGTGGCGGGCGCGGTGGAAGGCACGGCCGGCTTCGTGGCGGCGCTCGTCCTTGTCCCGTTGCTGGTCGCGGGGCTCGCGGGAGTTGTCGAGATTGGCGTGCTGCGGCGGCTGTACGGCAAAGAGCACCTTCTCCAGTTGCTCGCGACATTCGCGTTGCTGCTCATACTGCATGACGCCGTCCGGTTCATCTGGGGCGAGCGTCCGCAGCGGTTGCGGGCGCCGGAGTTCGTCCGCGGATCGGTGGATCTGTTCGGCACGGTCTTCCCCCGCTACAGCCTGTTCCTCATCGCCGCGGCGATCGTGCTGGGTGCAGGGCTCTGGCTACTGCTGTCCCGGACCGGGTTCGGCCGCGATATCCGGGCGGCCGTGGCCGATCCCGAAATGCTCCGGATGGTCGGCGTCAACGTCCCCATGCTGTTCACTGTGGTGTTCGCGCTCGGCGCGGCGCTTGCGGCTGTCGGCGGGATCCTCCACAGCCCGCAGACGACCGTCCTGCTGGGCATGGACGTGGAGATCATCATCCAGGCCTTCGCCGTCGTGATCATCGGCGGTCTGGGCAGCCTGATCGGCACGGCCATCGGGTCGGTCCTGGTGGGCGTCACATTCGCGATGGGCGTCCTCTACTTCCCAGAGGGAGCGATGGCCATGGTCTTCCTCGTCATGGTCGCGGTCCTCGTGTGGCGGCCGTACGGCCTGTTCGGAATCCAGGAGCGCTAGATGATCAACCGAACCCGAATCGGCTGGGGCATAGCGCTGGCCGCCGCTGCCATCGCACCGCTGCTCGCGTCGGAGCGGCAGGTGTTCGTGCTGATGGTCGTGCTGATCCTGGCCGTCTTCGCGACGTCGTACAACATCCTGCTCGGATACACCGGCATGGTCAGCTTCGCGCACGCGGCGTACTACGGCATCGGCGCCTACGCGGTGACGCTGCTGTGGGTGCACCTCGGCTGGCCGGCGCTGGCTGGATTCTTACTGGCGCCATTCGTGGCAGGGGCCGCGGCCTTCGTCACTGGGCTCGCCGCGCTGCGGGCGACAAGGTTGTACTTCGCCCTGCTCACGCTCGCGCTCGGCCAGTTGCTGTACGTCGTGATGTTCCAGTGGCGCAGCCTCACTCGCGGGGACGATGGCATCCACGGCCTGGAGCTGCCGTCCTTCCTGCTGCCGACGACCAGCCGTTACTACTTCCTGCTGCTGCTCACCGCCGTCGCGCTGGTGATCATGGGAGTCGCGATGCGGTCACCATTCGGTGCCACGTTGCAGGCAATCCGCGAGAACCGGGACCGCGCGGGGTTCCTGGGCATCAAGGTCAAGCGGTACGAGCTCGCTGCGTTCACCCTCGGCGGCGCCTTCGCCGGATACGCCGGCGGGATGTACGCGCTGTTCGACCGC
>JASLBX010000309.1 GCA_030146385.1 Jiangellaceae bacterium
CGTCCGGCAGGATGGCCGCGCTGAAACCGGGGGCGGTGGGCGCGACGTACCGGCCATCCTGCCGGACGCACGTGCGGAGCACCGCTACCCTGACGGTTCTGTGTGGACAGGCACGCTGGACTGAGGAAAGGCAGGGCATGGAGCTGATCGCACTGCGCACCCGGCTCAAACCGGGCAAGGAAGCCGAGTACGACCGCGTCCACGCCACCATCCCACCGGAGCTGGACGCGGCGTTGCGTGAGTCAGGCGTCCGGCAGTGGCGGATCTGGCGCGACGGGCACGACCTGTTCCACCTGGTGGAGGTCGAGGATTACCAGGCCATGCGACACAAGCTGCGCGATCATCCGGCGAACTTGCCTTGGCAGGCCCGGATGGCCGAACTGCTCGAAGTTCCGGACAGCTATTCCGGGGACGACCGCGGGATCCCACTCGTCTGGAGCCTGGCGTGACGGCCCACCAGTTACGCCTTCCCCCGCTCGGCCTCGGCGGCGGCCCGCTCGGCAACATGTACCGGGCGATCAGCGACGAGGACGCAGCCGAGACCGTCTCCGCAGCGTGGGACGGCGGCATTCGGTTCTTCGACACCGCGCCCCACTACGGGCTAGGGCTGTCCGAGCGCCGGCTGGGCGACGCGCTGCGGGACCGGCCTCGGGACGAGTACGTGATCTCCACGAAGGTCGGCCGCCTGCTCAAGCCGACGGGATCCAGCGCCGACAAAGACCCCCTCGGCTTCGACGTCCCGGCCACGCACCGCCGGGTCTGGGACTTTAGCCGGGACGGCGTGCTGCGATCACTCGAGGCGAGCCTTGAGCGGCTGGGCCTGGACCGGGTGGACGTCCTGTTCCTGCACGACCCGGACGACCACTGGCAGCAGGCCGTGGACAAGGGCTACCCAGCCCTGGCGGAGCTGCGCGACCAGGGGGTCGTCCGCGCGATCGGCGTGGGCATGAACCAGTGCGAGATGCCGGCCCAGTTCGTCCGGCAGACCGACATCGACCTGGTCATGCTGGCCGGCCGCTACACGCTGCTGGACCAAGGCGCGCTGGACGACCTGCTGCCGCTGTGTGAGGAACGCGGCGTCGGGGTGATCGCCGTCGGGGTGTTCAACTCCGGCCTGCTCGCCGAGCCCCGGCCGCCCGCAGATGCCAGGTACAACTACGGTCCCGCTCCGGCGGAGTTGATCGACCGGGCCCGGCGGATCGCCGAGCTGTGTGAGCGGCACGGCACGTACCTGCCGGCCGCCGCTCTCCAGTTCCCTCGGGTTCACCCAGCGGTGGTCAGCGTGGCGTTCGGGAGCAGCAGCGCCGACGAAGTGCGGCGCAACCTGTCGCTGCTCGAGGTGCGAGTTCCTGAAGCGGTCTGGGCAGACCTGGCCGCCGCCGGGTTGCTGGACCCCGCCGCACCCACGCCAGGTGACGCTGTGGCTCGGGCCGACCTGGCCCCCACCGCCGAAGGGTGACGCCCTTGACCGTTGACGCGCACCATCACCTGTGGGATCCGGCCGAGCGCGAGTACCCCTGGATGACCGGGCCGGCCGCTCCGCTGCTGCGGCGTTACGACCTGGATGACCTGCGGGCCGTCGTCGAGCCGGCCGGGGTCACCACGACGGTGGTCGTACAGGCGGTGTCGAGCGTTGGGGAAACCGAACAACTGCTCGCGACCGCTGGCGAGTCCGACGGCTTGATCGCCGGCGTGGTCGGCTGGGTCGACCTCACGGCCCCTGACCTGCCCGATCGGCTGGACCGGCTGCGGGAGGGCGCCGGCGGCGACCGGCTGGTTGGCGTGCGCCACCAGGTCCACGACGAGCCCGATCCCGAGTGGTTGATCCGGGACGACGTCCTGCGGGGGCTGCGCGTGCTCGCCGACCAGGGCCTGGTGTACGACCTGCTGGTACGCACGCGGGAGTTACCTGCTGCCCGCCGAGCTGTCGCCGGCTTGGAGGATCTCTCGTTCGTCGTCGACCACGGCGCCAAGCCGCCGATCGCCGACGGCGAGCTCGAGCCGTGGTCGACCAGGATGGCGGAGCTCGCCGCGTTGCCGAACGTCGCGTGCAAGGTGTCCGGGCTGGTGACCGAGGCAGCTTGGGACGGCTGGACGGTCGGCCAGCTGCGGCCGTACGTCCACCGGCTGGTGGAGCTGTTCACTCCCGACCGGTTGATGTTCGGCTCGGACTGGCCGGTGTGCACGCTGGCGGCCAGCTACGCGCAGGTACTGGACGCGGCGCGCGAATGCCTGAGTGGGCTGTCGGACGTCGAGGCGGAGGCAGTCTTCGCCGGCACCGCGACGGCGACGTACGGTCTTGTCTGAATACAGCCGTCAACATCCTCGTGTATGCCTACCGGCGCGAGGCCGAGAACCACGAGGCATACGCGGAATGGCTGAGCGAGCTCGTGGCGGGCCAGGATGAGTTCGCCCTTGTAGACCACTGCCTCACCGGATTCCTGTGCATCGTCACCAGCCCACGCATCCTCGCCGATCCGGCACCGACAGCCGACGCGCTCATCTTCGCCGACCGTCTGCGAGCGGCTCGTCGTGGACGACCCATCACCGCAACCTCGGCGACCTGGGACGTGCTCGCCGGGTTCGTCGCCGAGGACCGCGGCATCCGCGGCAACTTGGTACCGGATGCCTACCTGGCTGCACTGGCCGTTTCCCACGGCTGTCGGCTGGCAACCAGCGACCGGGGATTCGCCCGCTTTCGCGGCCTGGACTTCTTCAATCCAATACCGGCTGGCACATTCGAACGAGACACCCCGTAGCCCCCGAGACGTTCAGCGGATCGACGCGCCGCGGTGCTACTCGACGAGGACCTGGCGCAGCCAGTTCTCGACGCCGGCGATGTGCACTGTCATCCACGCCCGAGCCACTTCCGGCTCGCCGGCGGCCAGGGCTTCGTAGATCGACCGGTGCTCGCTCAGCGTGCGGTCGAGCGCGCCGTGCTGGGTCAGCGCGCGCCAGATCCGGGCTCGCTGGGTCGGGGCGGCCAGCCCTTCAATCACCGACGCCAGTACCGGGTTGCCAGCCGACCGCGCAATGCTGCGGTGGAACTCCAGGTCGTTGGCGACCAGTTCGTCGGCGTTGGCCGTCGCATCCGCCGCGGTCAGCACCTTCTCGAGGTGTTCGAGCTCGTCGGTGTCGATCCGGCTGGCCGCCATGGCCGCAGCCGCGGGCTCGATCACCCGGCGTACCTCGAGAAAGTGCAGCACGGAATCGTCCTGGTGGAAATCGACGACGAAGTTCAGCGCCTCCAGAAGCAGTGGCGACTCCAGGCTCGAGACGTACGTCCCGTCCCCCTGACGCACGTCGAGGATGTGCATGAGCGAGAGCGCCCTGACCGCCTCGCGCAGCGAGTTGCGGGCAAGGCCAAGCCGGGCGGCCAGGTCGGGTTCACGCGGCAACCGGTCTCCCGGTGCCAGCTCACCGCTGACGATCATCTCCTTGATCCTGAGGATCGCCTCGTCGGTGACCGCCATCGCCCCCGCCCTTCCACGTCAAGAGATCGGATGTCTGCCGACAGATCAGTATGCTACCGACCCGCGGTGCCGCACCTCGGATGTATCAGTGCGGTTACGACCATTGACATGCTACGTTGCCTCACTAACATCGGATTCATCCGATGTCTGGCAATCATCGGACGTCAGATTCCGAAGGAGCACTCCGTGACCGACCGCCTGCTGAAGCTGGAGGGCATCTCCAAGAGCTTCCCCGGCGTGCAGGCGCTGTCAAACGTCCACCTAGACCTTAGTGCGGGCGAAGTGCACGCGGTCGTCGGGGAGAACGGTGCGGGCAAATCCACCCTGATGAAGATCCTGGCCGGTATTTACCGGGAAGACGCCGGCACCATCTACATCGACGGCCAGCAGGTAGAAATCGACAGCCCGCACACCGCGCAGGCGCTCGGCATCAGCATCATCCACCAAGAGCTCTCCCTGATGCCCGACCTCACCATCGCCGAGAACATCTACATCGGCCGGGAGCGCCGCCGCGGCCTGGGCTTCTTCGTCGACAACAAGGACCTGAACCGCCGCGCAAATGAGCTGTTCGATCACCTCGGCATCTTGCTGGACCCGCGCACCAAGGTCGGCAACCTGCTGGTCGCCCAGCAGCAGGTGGTCGAGATCGCCAAGGCCATGTCGTTCGACGCGCGAAT
>JASLBX010000312.1 GCA_030146385.1 Jiangellaceae bacterium
TGTCCATCTTCGGCTCGTGGGCCGCTCGATACCACGGCGAGCGGGGGGCGGCTCCGAACGATATTGATGTGCTCGTACTGGGTGGTCCGGATCGGGACGATGTTTATGCTGCAGCTCGTCGGGCCGAGCGGCGCATCGGTCTGCCGGTCAACACGACGATCCGTCGTACTACGGATTGGGCACATGCAGAAGACTCATTTGCCCGGCAGATCAAGGACTCACCCAAAGTGATCATCTCCGGGTTGAGGGCGGAATGATGGTTCGCTGGGAGCGAGGCGCCGACCGTATCGAGGAATTGATCACGCGTGGCGACCTGCAGCGAGTCGCGGGCGGTGGGGACGCGGCCGTTGCGCTGCTCGACATGTCAAGCAGGCACATCGAGGCCGCGCAGAGAGGCGTGGAGGTCGATCCGGCTGGCGCGTACGCGTTGGCGTATGACGCAGCGCGTAAGGCGAGCACTGCTGTGCTCGCCCATCAGGGGCTGCGGCCGACCAGCCGCGGCGGGCACATCGCGGTCGTCGAGGCGGTGGAGGCACAGCGATCGCGGTCGCCGCTTCTGCAGTCGACTCGTCGCGCCGGCTGATCGAGCGACCCGAGATCGGGTTCTTCCGTTGAGACAACAGCTGTGGCCAGTCCCTCGTGGTGCGGGTCATAGTGCGAAATGATGTCAACTAATGGGGGATCGGGTTGTCCGTGGGGTCGGCGACGTGGTTGTAGTTGCTGGTAGATGCCCGGTGAGCCGTGTGGCATCCGCCTTGTAGTCGGGCGTTAGGGCTCGAGTCCCCTCGCCGGCTCCACCCAGTTCCACAGCCCTGACCTGCGCTTTCGCCCTCGGGGAAGGCTGCCTCTCGGGCGTAGGTTCATCACGGTCTCATTCGTTGCGCGGCCCGGTGGGTTCGGGCCCGCGGTTCCTAGGACGCGGCTGACCAACCAGCGATTGGCGTCCGCGGCTGTCCGAAAACGGTCGAGATTGCCGGGTACGCCGAATTCGGCTGGGCTTGTCCTGCATCGTTCCTTGGGTGCTGTAAACCGCCACGACGCGAAGGACGTGTTGACAGTGAGAGGGCGACGGGCGCAACCCGTGCATTCTCACCGTGGTTACGCAGCACCGGAGAACGGTGGTTCCAGCTCATGACCGACACAGACAGATGGGGGCGACGTCCACAGCCCAGCCGACCGGGAAGACCACCGCTGGGGCGGGCTCTGGCCGCCGGATCCCTGTCGATGCTGCTACCGGGCGCTGGGCAGCTGTTGGCCAGGCGGTGGTGGCGCGGTGGCGCGATGCTCGGGGTCACCACGGCGCTGGTGGTCGCGACGGTGGTGGCGGCGTCCGGAGGCGCGGGGCAGCTGGCCGCGATGCTGGTGCAGCCCGAGACACTGGTCGCGCTGCTCGTAGGCAACGTCGCGCTGGCTCTTTTCCGGCTTGTCGCCGCGGTGGACGCGTTCATCCTGGTCATCAGGGGCCACGTGGCGGGGCGTGGCCAGCGGCTGGTAGTCGGCCTGGCTGTGCTTGTGCTGGTGACGGCCACTATCGCCCCACACGCGGTTGCCGCAAACTACGGCTGGCGCGCACATGAGCTGCTGACCACGGTATTCGTTGTTGACGACCCGCCGCCGGAACCCGAACCACCACCGCCGGATCCCGAGCCATCGGCGGCGGACCCAGCCGATGGGCTCCACGACGACACCGACCCCAGGGAGGGACCAGGCCCCGCTCCATCCCTCCAGGTTGAGGTCGAGGTCGACGTGCAGCACGAGTTTGCCTGGCAGGAGCGCGACCGGTTCACGCTCGCCCTGCTGGGCAGCGACGCTGGCCCGGGACGCAGCGGTGCCCGAGCCGACGCGCTTCTGGTGGTTTCGGTCGAGCCGTCCAGCGGAGCGACGGCCGCCGTAAGCATCCCGCGCAACCTTCAGGACTACCCCCTGCCAGCCGACCTGCAGGACATCACCGCCGTATGTCCCGAGGACCGCGGGTACGAGCAGATCAGCGGGCTGTACGCCTGCCTGACCAACCCGCAGTACGCCCGAGGATCGATCGAGGAGCACTACCCGGATGCGCGTGACCCGGCCGCTCGGGGGGTCGCTGACGCGCTCGAGGTGCTCTTGGACCAGCCCATCGACCACTACGCGGTGGTCGACCTCGGAGGTTTCGTTGACGTGATCGATGCTGTCGGCGGGGTCACGGTGCACCTAACACGCCCAATCCGCCACCCGCTGTCACCGGCACGGGAAGGCGACGACTGGCAGACGTTCCATTTGCCGGCCGGCGAGCAGCATCTCGATGGCAACCAGGCGCTGGCATTTGTACGTTCCCGCACCGGGACTAGCGACTACGACCGGATGCGTCGGCAGCGCTGCCTCGTCGGTGCCATGGTCGAGCAGACCGACACCGGCGACCTGCTACACGCGCTGCCCGACCTCGCCAGCGTGATCACCGAACGCGTCCGGACGGACGTGCCTGTCGAGGCGCTCCCGCTGCTCGTGGAGGTCGCCGGCGATGTGGATCTGACCGGAATCGGGTCCCTCGGGCTGGACCCTCCGAAGCTCCAGGCTGCCGACCGCTCTCCACAGCTCGAGGTGATCCGGGGAGCCATCGAAGCGCTATTCGACGACCCTGCGAGTGCCGCTGACGACGTGGTGGGCGTGGCGACCGGACAGCAGGCCTGCAGCTGAGCTTCCAGGGGCCTGGAACGCCCTAACCGGACGCAGGCGCCGCCTGTTACGGATATAAGGGCTGCCAAGGCGCTGGCGGCACGTCCCGGACCCATTTCCGCGGCACCAGCGGACCTTGTCGGCCGCTCAGCAAGGCTGACAACGCAGCGCACTGCGGGGTTGGGTCTGTTCGGTGCGACGGCATCTCACCGATATATCGCCAACAGACAAATCGCGGCACTATGGCCCTCTGACGTGGGCTGTGGCGCACGTGCCTCCGCAGGATTGTTGACAATCGGACGATGTGTTCGCTTGGCTTCATGGAAACGGCGAGCGTAGAGGAGACCCGATGGCAACCGACCCGACCGTGGTTGCCGTGCTCGGGGTTCCCGGGCAGCCCGAACCACCCGGGCTGGAGGAGGTCGCCGAGCTCGCCGAAGTGCGCGTCGCCACCGATATCGCTGAGCTGGAGCAGGTGCTGCCGGACGCCACGGTCCTACTCGTGCTCGACTTCCGCGCCGACACGCTCCGGCAGGCTTGGTCCGCGGCAAAGCGACTGCGGTGGGTCCATGCAGCCAGCGCAGGGGTCGACATCCTCATGTTCCCGGAGCTGCGCGACAGCGACGTGGTGCTGACCAATGCCCGCGGCGTCTTCGACGGTCCGGTCGCGGAATGGGTCCTTGGCGTCAT
>JASLBX010000316.1 GCA_030146385.1 Jiangellaceae bacterium
TCATCAGCCTCCGCGGCTGCCTGCTCTTCGTCGCTGCCACCGCGGAGCAAGAGCGCCAGCCCGACACCGATCATCAGGATCAGGACTACAACACCGCCCAAGATTGCGAAGATTGGGCGATGAGGAGGCTCCTCGACGTCGACCGTGGGTTGATCAGCCAGTAGCTTCACGTGCCCTCCTTCGGCGACAGTCACTCTAGGACGTCACCCGTGCACAGCCAAGTACTCTGACCTCGTCGCGCCTCCCCGGATTGATCTCTCGGCCTGGTTAACCTCGGCGCGTGAGGCCGCAATCCGGGGGACGAGCGCGATGACGACGGTACACGAAACCGCTGCCGCGCAGCCGGCGGCGGGCGCAACCGAGCCCGTGGGGCGTGCAGAACTGGTCGCCGACGCCGCGGCGCGCTGGGCGGACGAGCTCCGTGCGCTCGGCGGACGGGATCCTCTGCTGTATTTCCGGGACCTCAAGGTCGGCACGCTGGATCTAGCCGCGGCCGACCCCGAGACCCGGAAGAAGCTACTCGCCGGCGAGCCCGCGACGGTGTCGCGCCTGTTCCCGCACGAGCCGCTCCGAACCTCGGCGCTGCGGTCGGCCCGCGCCATCCGCGACAAGGCACGCGAGCTGGCCGAAGAGCGCGGCATTGATACCGCGATGCTGGCCATCGGCATCGCGACCTGGGCCAACCCGTTCGCCGCACACAGGCCGACGGCGCCGGTACTGCTGCGTTCTGCGTCCGTGATCGCACGCGACCCGGCGGAGACCGACTTCATCATCGAGGTCTCACCCGAGGCGGACCTCAACCCGGTACTGCTGCACGCCCTCGACACTCAGCTTGGTCTTCGGTTCGGGCTCGATGCGCTCCGCGACCGCACCGGACAGCTCCGGTATCCGCGGGTGGTGGAGCGGCTGCGCGAGTTCGCGCCCGCTCACGTGGTCGACGGCTTCTCAATCTCGCACCGCGCGGTACTTGGGACGTTCACCATCGAGCCCGGCGCTGCCGCCGCCGACCTCAAAGCGATGGCGCCTGAACTCGAGGGACATGACGTCGTCGCCGCCCTGGCAGGGGACGAACAGGCCGCACGGACGGTACGGGACGCCGCATCCGAAGGGGCCGGAGACCGGCCGCTGCACCTGGTTCTGGACGCCGACGCCGCGCAGGCTGACGTGGTCGCCGCCGTGGCGGCCGGGCGAACCGTGCGAGTGGACGCACCGCCAGGCACCGGACGCACCCAGACGATCGTCAACCTGGTCGGCGAGCTGGTCGCAAGCGGCCAGCGGGTGCTCGTGGTGGGGTCTAAGCGGGCGAGCCTCGCCAGCGTGCTGGACCGCTTGACCAGCGCGGGGCTGGATGAAGTCGCGCTTGACCTGTCGTCCGTCCGATCGGCGGCCACGGCCGTCAGCACCGTGATCGAGACGGCGCAGCGGCTGGCGACATCCGCCGGCGACGGGACGGACGACACCGCCCAGGCCGATCCGGCGCCATCGAGGCCAGCGCACCAGCCGGACGGCAGCGCACTCCGCCGCTACCTGGACGCCCTGCACGTCGGCCGTGACCCCTGGGATTGCACCGCGTACGAGCTGATGGCCGCCGTCGCGGCGGCGGAGCCGGAGGCGCGAACGTCAGCGCGCGTTTCGAGCGACGCGCTGGCCCGCTACGGGGTCGGCACCCGTGAAGCGTTGCGGGTCAAGCTGCGAACCTACGCCGAGCTGGGCGGGCTCGCGGGGACGGCCGAGACCACGCCGTGGAGCGGGGCGACCGTGCCGTCCGTCGAGGCCGCGGAGCGCATCCGCACGGCCCTCGACGAGCTACGGACGGATGCCTTGCCTGACGTTCGCAATGCCGCAACCCGGGCGTGCGTCGAGGTTGGCCTCCACGCGCCGGATAGTCCGGCCGATGCCTTGGCGGCCGTCGACCTACTCACGTCGGTGGGCGGAACTCTGGAGCAGTTTCATCCGGACATCTGGACGGCGCCGCTTGACGACTTCGTAGCCGCGACCGGCGACCGCAAGGAACGGGCGGAAACCTCCCGGCGGATCGGCCTGATCACGCGGCGACGGATCCGGCTGCAGATCCAGGACCTGCAGGCGAATCCAGCCGAGCGGCACGCCCGCGCCGACGTCCACGCCCGGCTTGTCGCAGCTCAGGAGCAGCTCGAGGGCTGGCGCGAACGGGCCCGAGACTCGCGGCTTCCGCGTACTGGACCACACCTTCCGGCCGCTGTCGAGGCGGCTGCGGCCGCGCGTGCCCGGTTGCACACGCTGGCTCAAGCGCACCCAGACCTTGCCGGCCTCGCGGAGTTGCCGTTCAACAAGCTGGCCGGTCGGCTGGCGGAGCTGTCCGGCGCCGGTGACGTCCTGATGGCGCTGCCGAGGCTGGCCGAGCTCCGGGCCGACTTGGAGGAGGCCGGCCTCGGCGACCTGCTGGCCAAGCTCACCCGCCGCGAGGCCGGACCCGATCAGGCCGAGGCCGCGTTCGCCTACTGCTGGCAGTCGTCCGTCCTGGACCATGTGCTCGCCGCCGATCCGGTGCTCGCCGGGTTCAAGCGGGAGGAGCACGAGCAACGTCTGGCGGCACAGCGTGAATCGGCCCGGGCCCGCATCAAATCTGCCGCCGGGCCGGTCCTGGCCGGCCGCGCCACCCGCTTCAGCCAGATCGCCGGCGAGCACGAGGGCCAGGCGACGGTCGTCCTCGAGTCAGCCCGTACCGGCACGGCACCCCACAGCCTGCGCGAACTGGTCGCGGCCGCACCCGACATCACGCTGGCGGCCAGGCCGTGCTGGGTCATGCCGCCCCTGGCCGTCAGCGCACTGCTGCCGAAGCAGCGCCTCTTCGATGTCGTGATCATCGAAGACGCGGGCCAGGTTGCTCCCGCTGAGGCGGTGCCCGCGATCGCTCGCGCCCAGCGCGTGGTGCTGATCGGCGACCGGGAGCAGCTGACGCTGCCTGGCTTCACCACGGTGGTCGAGCCGCTCGCCGAGTCGGACGATCATCAAGCGTCGTACGAGCCGTTCCATGACACCACCGAGCATCCGGCGTCGATCTACGGGGCCCTTTCCGGTGCGCTGGCTCGATTGCCGTTGCTGACCGAATACCGGATCCGCGACGACCGGCTGGCCGCTTTCGCCAGCCACAGCAGCTACGGCGACCGCCTCGCTGTGATCCCTTCCGCAGACATTCCGCGGCTCCGCCACGAACTCGTGACCGCGGACGACGACGCCGGTGTGGACAGTTCCGAGGCCGAGGTGCGCCGTGTCATGGAGATGATCTTCGAGCATGCGCGTGCTCGGCCGCACGAGAGCCTCGGCGTGATCACCCTGAGCCGGCCGCACGCCGCGCGAGTCGATGCCGCCTTGCGGGCTGCGCTCATCAGGGCACCTGACGTCGCGCCCTTCCTTCGCGAAGACCGTGAGGAAGCCTTCTTCATCAAGGACGTCGACCGCGTTGGCGGCGATGTCCGCGACGCGATCATCATCACGCTGGGATACGGCCGTTCGGTTGACGGCCGTGTGCTGTACCGGTTCGGCGCCCTCGACCGGCCGGGAGGCGACCGGAGGCTCGCAGCCGCCATCACGCGATCGCGAGAGCGCACTACGGTCGTCGCGTCGTTCGGCGCTGACGATCTCAGTCCGCGCCGGCTGACGACGGACGGTGGCCGAGCGCTGAGAGACTTCCTGGCCCACGCCGAGAATCCGGCCCCGATGCCGAGCTCGGGCGACGGTGACCTGCTCGCCCACATGGTCGCCGGCCGGTTGCGGGCAGCGGGCGCATCGGTCGTCGTGGGGTACGGCAGCGGCCCGGGCCGGCTCGAGGTCGCGGTGCGGCATCCGCTCCGGCGTGATCGGTTCGTGCTGGTCGTCGAGACCGATGGCCCGGCCTACGCGTCGATGTCGGGTTCGCGGCAGCGCGGCGGGACCCGCGCCGACGTGCTCGCCCGGCGCGGATGGTCGGTGCATCGGGTCTGGTCGGCGGCCTGGGCGGCCGACCCGGACGGCGAGAACGCCCGTCTTGTCGATGTGTATGCCAAGGCCGTTGCCGATGCGGACGCCTACGACTGGGCGGTGGCCGCCGCGGAGGCGGACGTCGTGGCCGGCATGCCCGAAGACCGCCGGCAGGCAGATGGCAAGCGTGGCGCCAAGGAGGGGGACGCCAACCGTAAGGACGATGCGGCCGATTCCGGGTCGGCCGGGGACGGCGGAACTGCCTCCGATGAAAAGGCGGATCCCACAGCCTCCGACGAGAGCTTCGCGTACCGCGGGCCCAAGCCGGTGCTGGCTCTCCGGCGGCCGATCGGCGAACACACCGGGCATGAACTGGCCGCGCTCGCCCGCTGGGTCGAGTCCGGTGGGCACAGCCGTGCCGAGGCCGACGTTGCGGCCGAGCTCGCCGACGAGCTCGAGGTGCTGCACCCGGGCCCGCGTGCTGACGACGTGCTCACTCACGCGGTCCGGGTCGCCCGCGCCGGAGCGCCGGAACTGGGCTGAAAACTCCGGCGCACGCGTGTCGTTGCGGCGTTACGCTGGCTGCTGTGCGTGTCGATGAAATCATGACCTACCAGCCGGCCGTCACCGACTCCACCGACGTCCCGCTGGCACGGGTGGCGGAGCTGATGTGGCGGCAGCAGACCGGCTCAGTGGTGATGGTCGAAGGCCAGCGGATCGCAGGCATCATCACCGAGCGCGATGTCCTCCGGGAGGTCGCCGCGGGCAAGGACGCAGCCAGCGTCCTGGTCAGCGAGGTGATGACGACCGACGTCATCACCACGTCGCCGGACACGTCGGTGCGCGACGCCGCTCGCACCATGGCGCAGCACTGGATCCGCCACTTGCCGGTGGTCGAGGGCGGGCGGCTGGTCGGAATGATCAGCCAGCGTGACATCACCGGCGTTTTCGCCGCGATGGTGCACGTCACCGGAGAGCCGGCCATCGACACCGACTCCCTTGTCCGCGACCGGCGGTTGGCCCGGATCGAGATCGGAGACCTGGACTAGTGACTAGCGGCTGGGACGACGAGTTCGTCGTACTACCCGACACCACCAGCGACGAGGACGACCTCGGCTGGGGCGACGACCGCGACGACGCGGCCGATCGCCGACTACTGGAAGAGCGGCCCCCGCACTGGGAGTGAGCTCGAGGCCTCGGCTAGGGCTTGTTACGTAAGTCGTTGAAGCCGGTGGTCGATGACTGCAATGTGTATGGTCGCGGCGTAGCGGACGGAGATCACGCCGCGGTACTGGTCGTCGGCCTGGTGAATGTCACATGCGTGACTCCGCTGGGCGACGAGGTGGCCTCGACCTCGTAGTCCTTCTCGAGGCCCTCCAGTCCGTCCCAGAGCCGCACGCCCCGGCCGAGCAGGATCGGGACCACCACGATGTGCATGTGGTCGACGAGCCCGGCAGTGACGAAGTCGCGAATCACGGTGGGGCCACCGCCGATGCGTACGTCCTTGCCGCCCGCGGCCTCGCGGGCCGTCTCGAGCGCCTCGGCAGGCGA
>JASLBX010000381.1 GCA_030146385.1 Jiangellaceae bacterium
GCGATCTCACGTCGGACGGCGTGACAGTGCAAGCGACTGTGGACAGCGGCAGCCCGCACCATGTGCATCTCACCATCACCAAGACAGGCATCAGAGGACACTGCACCTGCCCGTATGGCCAGAAGAGCGTCTTCTGCAAGCACTGTGTCGCCACGGCGCTGATCTGGCTGGAGGACGGCGACGACCTCGACGAGAATACGGCCGCCGAGCACGAGATCACCGACGAGCAGCTCCGGGCCTTCCTGGAACGCCAAGATCCGGCCTGGCTCGCCGAGCATCTCCTGCAAGCGGGCGCCGGCGACCCGCTGCTCCGGGCCCAACTCGAGGCCGCAGCTTCCCTCCAAGGTTGACCTTCACACGTTAGATCCGGTCCCATCGATCCAGAAGATCGCCACTGACGACGCCACCTGGCGAGCCTGTTACTAGCTAACATGTTATGTGCTAACATCTTCCAGTATGACTGCGAACCAGAGCTGGCGCGAGCGGAAAAAGGCACAGACCCGCCGGTCCATCCAGGAGCACGCGCTCCGGTTGTTTGCCCAGCAGGGCTACGACGCGACCACCGTCAAACAGATCGCCGCGGCCGCCGGTGTGTCGCACATGACGTTCTTCCGGTACTTCCCGACCAAGGAAGACGTCGTGCTCAGCGATGACTACGACCCCCTGCTCGAGCAGTTGATCAAGGCGCGGCCGGCGGACGAATCCGTTGTCGACTCCATCCAGGCCGCCATCAGTGACGCGTTCGGGCTGGTCTACGCCGCCGACCGGGCCACCATCCTGGAGCGCGTCCGCCTGCTGATGAGCGCGCCGGCGCTGCAGGCTCGGCTGTGGGAGAACCAGCTGAGCACCCAGCAGATGTTCGAACGGGCACTTCGGGGCCGCGGCGCCGACCCGTTCGAGGTGCGTGTGCTGGCCGGAGCCTGCCTGGCTGCGCTCACAGCGGCCATCGTCGCGTGGTCGGAGTCCCCGGACACCACTGCGCTGCCTGCGCTCATCGACGACTCGTTCACGATCCTGCGGAGACGGCTGACCGCTGAACCCGTCGCCGCCCGTTCCACGGAGGTGCGGCGCGATGGGTGAGCAGGTCATCACCGTCAGTGACCTGCGGGTGCGCTACCGCGGGGCGGCGAACTACGCCGTCGACGGCATCACGTTCGATGTGGCGAAGGGCGAGATCTTCGGATTTCTCGGGCCCAATGGCGCCGGCAAGTCGACAACCCAGCGGGTGCTGACTCACCTCTTGCGCGACTACGAGGGCACGGCCGAGGTGTTGGGGCGTCCGGTGCGAGCCTGGGGGCCGGACTACTTCGAGCACGTCGGAGTCGGCTTCGAGCTGCCGGCTCACTACTCCAAGCTCACCGCCCGGGAGAACCTCGCCGGGCTGGCGGCCTTCTACCGTGGACCTGTCGAGCCGGTCGACTCGCTGCTCGAGCTGGTCGACCTCGCGGACGCCGCCGACCGGCCGGTCGCCACGTTCTCCAAGGGCATGCAGATGCGGCTGAACCTCGCCCGGGCGCTGCTCAACCGGCCCGAGATGGTGTTCCTGGACGAGCCCACGTCGGGCCTGGACCCGGTTCACGCGGTCGCCGTCCGTGAGCTGATCCGCGCGCAGGCCGACCAGGGGCGGACGGTCTTCCTGACCACCCACGACATGGCGACCGCCGACCAGTTATGCGACCGGGTCGCGTTCATGGCCGGTGGCCGGATCGCCGCCATCGACACGCCGCGCAATTTCAAGCTCGCCCATGGCCGGCGAACGATCGTAGTCGAGTACCGCACCGCCGGGCGACTGGAACAGCGGGAACTGCCGATGGGAACGCCGTCCACTGCCGCTGCGCTAACCGAGCTGGCTGGACGCCACGAGCTGGAAACGGTGCACACCCGCGAGGCGTCGCTGGACGAGGTCTTCGTCGCCGTGACAGGCGGCACGTTATGAGCAGCGTGGCAGCGGCCGTCGCCCTGGACCTGCGCACGCAGTGGCGGTACGGAATCGTCGCCGTCGCCGCCGCGCTGACCGCCGGCTGGACACTGCTTCTGCTGCTCATCCCGGCCGCCGCGGCACGAGCACTCGGCCCGTATGTCTTGTTCCTCGACACCGCGACGTTCGGCGTGTTTTTCCTCGCCGCACTGATGCTGTACGAGCGGACCGAAGGGGTGCTGTCCTCGTTGGCGGTCAGCCCGTTGCGTCCGGTCGCCTACGTCACCAGCAAGTTCGCGACGCTGACCGGGGTCGCCGCTGCGGCTGCGATTCCGGTGACGGTGGCCGCGACCCGAGATGCCGTCGGCGCCGCCCCGAGATCACTGGGCTACGCCTTGCTCGGAGTGGCGCTGTGCTCGTTGTTCTTCCTGGCCATGTCGCTGTTCCTGGTCATCCCGTACCGGACGATCACCGGATTCCTGGTGACCGCTCCATGGCCGATGGTGCCGTTCCTGCTGGCGCCCCTGCTCCATTTCGCCGGGCTGGTGAACACGTCGGCGCTGTTCGCCGTACCGACCGTCGGCGGCGCGGAGCTGGTCCGGGCAGCGTTCGACCCGGGCGCCGTGTCGTGGCCGCCTGGCGGCCCGGCCGTGGCCGCGGCATACCTGGCGGCAGCCGTCGCGCTGCTGCTGGCCGGCGCCCGCCGGCGTTACCTGGCCAGTCTTGGTTCCGGACCGCCAGTCGATCCGGTGCAGTCCACCACGCGAAACGGCACAACCCTGATCCACCGATCCCGGATCGCGCCCAACCTGCTCGCGCTCGTTCGCCTGGACCTGCGCAACCTGCGCCACGACCCATTGCTGCTGGTCGCCCTGGCCGGCCCAGTGTTGCTGGCAGTGGCGCTGCGGCTTGGCTATCCCGCCGCGTCCGAACTGATCGTCGAGCGGTTCGGCGTCGACCTCGCCCCGTACCGGCCGGTCATACTCGCCGCCCTGGTGCTGCTGCACGTCCCGATGATGCTCGGCATGGTGGCCTCGTTGCTGCTGCTCGACGACATCGACGACCGCCACCTGCCGGCGCTGCGGGTCACTCCCCAGCCCGCCCATCAATACGCGGTGTACCGGCTGGCCAGTGCCGCGGTCCTGTCGCTGGCCGCGCTGGCCGTCTGCCTGCCGCTGTCGGGCCTGGCTGGTGGCGTATCAGTTGGGACGTTGGCCGTCGGCGCCGTGTTGGCGTCCGCCCAATCCGCGCTCGTCGTGCTCGCCGTCGCGGGCTTCGCCAGGAACAAGGTTGAAGGGCTGGCCATGCTCAAGTTGCTCGGTGGCGTGATGATCGCCGTACCCGTGGCAGCCTGGTGGACCGGCGGCGTCGCGTGGTGGGCCCTCGGCTTGCTGCCACCGGCCTGGCCGGCGCGCGCGCTCTGGGCGGACTCAGGGGCGGAACTCGCAGTCGCAGCACTCGCCGGGACCGCCGTGGTGGCCGTCGCTGGCGTCCTGCTCGCCCGGCAAGCCTCCCGCCGACTCGCCGAACTTGTTAACTAGCCTGCCTCCTCACGGCGCAGCTATACAGCCGGACAAGTCAGCTGGTTACGACCAGCCGCAGGACGACCAGAAGCCAGTTCCTTCGTCGCGAGCCCGCCGCTCGGCATCCTCGTACATTGCGGCCAGGCGCGGATCCTCGTCCGCGTAGCGCGGCACCCAGCGGGCGAGCCCGGCCCGGACGAGCAGCTGTCCGACGTCATCGCCGTCCAGTTCGGCGGCTCGCAGCAGGCGGCCGTGAGGGTCGCGGTTCGGACCGGACTCTGTGGACACAAGCCGCACCGTCTCCCCCAAGATCAGCTCCTCCAGCGTCACAGTCGACTCGGCATAGCCGCACTCGTCTATCTCTGGCGTGTCGATCTGCGGGGAGCGGACTCGTTCGGTCGTACCTCCGGGAAGCGAGACGTCGAACGTGTCGCCGTCCACCACATGGACGACGGTGGCCTCCTCGCCCGACGGCTGCTCGGCATCGGCCGTCGCCACCGACGGCTCGCGACCGTCCGCCGAGCAGCTAGTTCCAACAAGCGCCAAGACCGCAATGGCCGAGACGAGCCGCCATCCCTGCCTTCGCACAACAGCTACTGTCTCACCCAGTCGGCACAACCCTGAGTCTCGAATGCCACGTCGGATTCGCGGATCGTCACGACGGTCGGCCCGTCCGGAAGGCCATTGGCGATCACGTCACCAAGCTCGCCACTGGTTCCGGACAGCCGCGCCCAGTAGCACATCCCTCCGCTGCCGTCTCCGCGGTACGTCCCGGGCTGGACGTCCTCACCGACAAGGAACAGACCAGTGCCCGGAATAGTGCCCTCCTCTATCTCGAGCTCGGCGGTGCCCAAGGCTTCTTCCCGCTCGTTCAACTCCGCGGTGCGAGCGTCCAGCGCCTCCTCGCGCTGGTCGAGCGTTGCCTCCCGCTCGTCAAGCGCGGCCTCCCGGTCGGCGATCTCAGCCAGCGTCTCTTCCGCCGGGTCCACCTCGATTACCTCGGGTCCGGCCGTGACCGTGACAGTCGGCGCGGGCTCAGGCGTCGCTGTGGCGGCCGGCGCCTCGTCCCCGCCGCTTTCAGTACCAGCGCCAGCGGCGAACGCGACGACTGCCACCGCCGCCCAAACCGCGTGCGGCACCCAGCGGCGTCGTGGCCGTTCCTCGGGAGTTTGGATCTCGGTCGTCATGACGGCCTCCCCTACTTGGACGAGCGGCGGCTCAGCGGGCCAATGAACCCCCCGAACGAGAAGCCCGCTGAGCCGCCTTCCCCCTACGACCAGGAGTCTCGTCCCGAGGTGGGACACAACCGACACGTCTCATCGTCCAGCCGGTACAAGCTGTTTGTAGTGCAAACTGTTTGTACGTCTTTCAGTTCGGCAGGGTGTAGCCCATCGGGCGGCGTGTCCAGGGGCCGGCACGGGACGAGGGGGTGGAACCATGCGATTCCGCTTCGAGGGATGCGAGCTGGACACGGGCACGTATCAGCTCACGGTGGGCGGACGTATCGAGCCCGTGGAACCCCAGGTCTT
>JASLBX010000382.1 GCA_030146385.1 Jiangellaceae bacterium
ACCTCGAGGCGAGCGGGAACCTCCCAGCGGCCCACCCGCTTTTCCTCACCGAGGATTGTGGTGATCCGCTCGACTCGCTGGGCTGGGACTCCGGCCGGGGGACGCTGAACCGGCGCGCGCTCGTACCCCGTCGGCCGCTGCACCTGACCCTGTGTGGCGTCCGGCAGCGGATACGGGCCCTGAGGCAGGTCACGCGTGATCGGCTGGAGATCTCCGTATGTCCTTGCCTTAAATGTGGCTTCGAGCCGTTCCTCGAGTTCGGTCAGAGTCAGCCGGCCCTCGCCCGCAGCTTCACGCAACGCCTCCGCCACCCGCTCACGGTCCTTGTCCGAACAGCGGAGGTCGCGGGGTCCCCGAACATCTGGAGCGCCTTCCACGATGACCGACCTTAGGGCATTGACAGCGCGCGTGCCGAGTTCGCCAGTCGATCGCGAGAATGGACTTGTGTATGAGCCACCGGAGACGATCGCTCGCGGTGACGGCACTCTCGGGGAATTAGTGCTGCGACGGCGGGGCAGTACGCCTCCGGTCTATGAACTGATCGTCAACGGCGTGTTCCTGATGGACACCGCCGAGACGTCCACCGAGCGGATGCTCGCCGACGAGGTCCTGCAGCGCTTGGCGGCACCGCGGCGCGTGCTGGTCGGTGGCCTCGGCCTGGGCTACACCGTGCACGCCTTGCTGGACGATCATCGGGTCGAGCACGTCGACGTGGTCGAGATCGAGTCGCTGCTGGTCGAGTGGCTGCGAGCAGACCTGGTACCGGGCGCGGCGGACGTCATGGCCGATACGCGGGTTCGAGTTGTCGTCGGAGACATCCGAACCGCTCTGGCGGCCGCCGTACCCAACGGCTACGACGCCGTGTTGCTCGATGTCGACAACGGACCGGACTTTCTCGTCCACGAGCGCAACGCAGCGGTCTACCAGGACGCCGCGCTCGCGTCGGCTGCCCGTGTGCTCAGGCCATGCGGGATGCTCGCGGTCTGGTCGGCCGCGCCGTCCGCGGTATTGGCCGAACGGCTCGCGGTGGTGATCGGACGGGTCGAGGACGTGGCTATCGACGTGGTCCGAGACAACCGTCCCATGACCTACCACCTGTACCTGGCATACCGGGCACCTCGACGTGCTGGTGATCAACCGCAGGCGTAAGTTCGTATCCATGCAGAACGACAGCGAGTTCCGGATCGAGCACGACACGATGGGCGAGGTCCGCGTGCCCGCATGGGCGAAGTGGCGCGCGCAGACTGAGCGAGCGGTGGAGAACTTTCCGATCAGTGGACGTCCGGTTGAGCCGGCGATCGTGCACGCGTTGGCTGCCATCAAGGGTGCGGCGGCGGAGGTCAACGCCGAGCTTGGCGTGCTCGAGTCAGAGGTGGCGAAGTCGATCGTGGCGGCTGCCGCCGAGGTTGCCGACGGCCAGTGGGACGAGCATTTCCCGATCGACGTGTTCCAGACCGGGTCCGGCACGAGCACGAACATGAACGTCAACGAGGTGGTAGCCACGCTCGCGTCCGCACGGCACGGCGGCAACATCCACCCGAACGACCACGTCAACGCCAGCCAGTCGAGCAACGACACCTTCCCGTCGGCGATCCACCTCGCTGCGACTCGCGCCGTGGTTCGCGACCTCATCCCTGCCCTCGTGCACTTGCGGGACGCTCTGCGCCGCAAGGCCGACGAGTTCTCCGACGTGGTGAAGTCCGGTCGTACCCACCTGATGGACGCGACCCCGGTGACGCTCGGCCAGGAGTTCGGCGGCTATGCCGCTCAGGTGGACCATGGCGTGGAACGGCTGGAGGCTTCGTTGCCTCGACTTGCCGAGTTGCCCCTCGGGGGAACTGCCGTCGGCACCGGCATCAACACGCCAACCGGCTTCGCAGCTCGGGTCATTGAGCGGCTCGCCGAGTCGACCGGCCTGCCGCTGACCGAGGCTCGCGACCACTTCGAAGCGCAGGGCACGCGGGACGGCCTGGTCGAGGCGTCCGGCCAGCTGCGGACCATTGCGGTCAGTCTCTACAAGATCGTCAACGACCTCCGTTGGATGGGTTCGGGTCCCCGGGCGGGGCTGGCCGAGATCCGGCTGCCCGACTTGCAGCCCGGTTCGTCGATTATGCCGGGCAAGGTCAACCCGGTCGTGCCGGAGGCTGTGGCCATGGTGTGCGCCCAGGTGGTGGGCAACGACGCTGCGGTCGCGTGGGGCGGCGGGTCCGGATCGTTCGAGCTCAACGTGATGCTGCCGGTGATGGGCCGCAACATCCTGGAGTCGATCACACTCTTAGCCAACGCGTCGCGCCTGCTTGCGAACCGCTGCGTGGACGGAATCGAAGCCAACGTGGAGCGATGCCGCGAGTACGCCGAATCGTCGCCCTCGATCGTGACTCCGCTGAACCGCTACATCGGTTACGAGAACGCCGCTGCGGTCGCCAAGAAGGCGCTGGCCGAGCGCAAGACCATCCGACAGGTCGTCATCGAGGAGGGCTACGTCGAGCGTGGGGACCTGACTGAAGCCCAGCTCGACGAGGCGCTTGACGTTCTCGGGATGACAACACCCTGACGGTGCCACCCAAAGCCGACGGTGGCCTGAACTGCGCGGGTCCTCGGCGGTCGTGGTTAGGGCAGCTGCTCGAGCATCTCCGTGACTAGCGCGGCGATCGGCGACCGCTCCGAGCGGGTCAGCGTGACGTGCGCGAACAGCGGGTG
>JASLBX010000431.1 GCA_030146385.1 Jiangellaceae bacterium
GCCCTGGCTGCGCCGCTGCACCTCGGCGTGCTGATCGCCATCGTCAGCGGCCTCGTGGCCGCCCTCACCCTCAAGGAGGGATCGCGATGACCCCGTGGATCGTCATCCTGCTGGCCGGGCTCGGCAGCTACCTGTTCCGCATCAGCATGATCGTGCTGACCGAACGCGTCGCACTGCCGGCCAAGCTCGAGCAGGCCTCCGGCTTCGTCGCGCCGGCAGCATTTGCCGCCATCGCCGCCACCGGGGTCGCCGTCGCCTCCACGCATGCCGGGAGCGTCATGGAGGCGGCTCCGCTGCTGGCCGCAGTGGCCGTGGCGATCGTCGCCGTTCGTGTCACCGGCCGGTCGTACCTCGCCGTGCTCGTCGGAATGCCGACCCTTTGGCTGCTGACTTTGGCGGTGGGGACCTGATGCCCACACCACGCAGCACGCGGAGCCCGCCGAGGTCTCGCGGCGACCCTATCGAACCCATCCGTCCGAACTGTCCGAATCCATCCATCCATACAACGAAAGGTTCACTGAGATGACTACCAAGACCGAGCGCACCCCACTCAACGGCGTCGACACGCCGACCCTGTTCGCCACGCTGGACGCCGTCAAGGGCCAGCCCGAGATCGCCAAGTTCCAGTTCCGTGCCACCAACCGCTGGGTGAGCGGTACGCACAACCGCAGCACCATGCACAGCTACTTCGGTGCGGGCCAGGAGATGGAGCACAAGAACCCGACCGTCATCGACGCCGACCACCCGCCGGTGCTCGTCGGCAACGACAACGGTCCCGCTCCGGTCGAGTACGTGCTGGGCGCGCTGGCCGCGTGCCTGACGTCCGGCCTGGCCAACATCGCTGCCGCCCGCGGCATCGAGCTGACCGAGGTCGAGTCGACCGTCAAGGGCGACATCAACCTGCTCGGCATCTTCGGCATGTCGCACCTCGTCGGCGAAGAGGTCCGCAACGGCTACGAGCACATCGAGGTCGACTTCAAGATCAAGGGCAACGCGCCCGAGGAGAAGCTGCGCGAGCTGGTCGAGCAGTCGCGGGACCGCTCCGCGGTCTACGACGTCATCACCAACCCCGTGCCCGTGAAGCTCAACATCACGGCCGGCTGACACACACCCGCTGATCACGTCGGTTTGGCCGGTTCATACCCCGCCAAACCGACGTGATCAACGCAACGAATGAGGACGAAAAATGAAAGCGATCGACACCGTTGTGATCGGGGCCGGCCACGCCGGTCTCACCACCAGCCGGTGCCTCACCGATGCCGGGCGGGAGCACATCGTGCTGGACCGGGGTCGGCTCGCCGAGAGCTGGCGCAGCGCCCGGTGGGACTCGCTGCACCTGCTCACCCCCAATTGGATGAGCCGGCTGCCCGGCTGGAGCTACCAGGGCGACGATCCCGACGGATACATGCCGTCCGGTGAGCTGGTCGGCTACCTGTCGGCCTACGCCCGGTCGTTCGGCTCTCCCGTCAAGTCATGGTCCGCGGTCACCGACGTGCGGCCCGGCGCGGAGGGCTTCCAGGTCACCACCACCGATGGCGCCTGGCTGGCGCGCAACGTAGTGGTCGCGGCCGGTCCTCGCCCGCGGGTGCCGGCTTTGAGCGCCGCCTTGGCCCCGGACGTCGAGCAGCTCCACACGAACCGGTACCGCAAGCCGTCGGCGCTGCGCGACGGCGGCGTACTCGTCGTCGGTGCCTCGGCGTCCGGCGTGCAGATCGCCGCCGAATTGCGGAGGGCGGGCCGTGACGTCGTCCTGGCGGTCGGTACGCACACCAGGCTGCCGCGGCGCTACCGCGGCATGGACATCATGTGGTGGCTGGAGCAACTCGGCGCCCTCGACCGGACCGTGGACGAGGTCAGCGATCTACAGAAGGCCCGTCGTGACCCGTCGTCCCAGCTCACCGGTGGCCACGGGGGACGCAACATCGACCTGGCCGCACTGCGCGACCTGGGGGTCGTGATCAGTGGCCGGCTCACCGGAGTGGACGGCCACCGGGTGTCGTTCGCGGCCGACCTTCCAGCCACTACGGCGGCCGCCGAGGAGCGGCTACGGCGAACCCTGGCCAACATCGACCAGCACGTCGCCAAGGCAGGGCTCGACACCGAGGTGTGCCCGCCCGAGGACATTCCGGCGGTGACGCTACCCGCCGGTGTCGACTCCATGGATCTGCGCGCTGCGGGCATCTCGACGGTTGTGTGGGCGACTGGGTTCGAGTTCCGGTACCCCTGGCTCCGCGTGCCGGTGACCGACGCCGAGGGCGAAATCAAGCAGTACCGGGGCGTGACCGACGCCCCAGGGCTTTACGTGATGGGGCTGCGGTTCATGCACCGCCGCAACTCTCAGTTCATCGACGGCGCGCGGCATGACGCCCGCCACGTCGTCGAGCACCTGACCGGCGCAGCCGCACTGGCAACGAAGGAGTAAGCGAGATGGGCACGACCCACGATGTGATCATTGTCGGTGCCAGGTGCGCCGGCGCGGCCACGGCGATGCTGCTGGCCAGGCAGGGGCTGCGGGTGCTCGTGCTCGACCGGTCGCGATACGGCAGCGACACGATCTCGACGCACGCCCTCATGCGCGGCGGCGTGGTCCAACTCCAGCGCTGGGGCCTGCTCGACCGGGTTGTCGCAGCTGGGACGCCACCGGTCCGGAAGGTGGTGTTCCACTACCCGGACGGTGTCACTCGGGTCTCGCTGAAGCCGGCCGCCGGAGTCGACGCGCTGTACGCACCACGCCGCAACGTCATCGATCCGCTGCTCGCCGACGCGGCGGGCGAGGCCGGAGCCGAGATCCGGTTCGGCGTGTACGTGATTGAACTGATGCGCGACGACAGCGGCCGGGTCACCGGCGTCGTCGGCCGAGACCGGAACGGCCGCCGCGTCGTCGCGACCGCACCGCTCACTATCGGTGCCGATGGCATCCGGTCGTTCGTGGCGAGTGAGGTCGGCGCACCGTTGATCAGGACGGCGGACCGGCTCGGCAGCGCCTTCCTCTACGGCTACTGGGACGGGCTCCCAGTCGATGGCTACGAGTGGCTCTACGGGCCTGGCGCGAGTGCCGGCCTGATTCCAACGAACGACGGTCGTACCGGCCTGTTCGTCGGCACGACGCCCGCGCTAATGAAGGAAGTGCTGCGCGCCCACGATCCGAGCGGGCCGTTCAACACCCTGCTGGAGCGACTGTCGCCGGCGGTCGCCGAGCGGGTGCGCGCGGCGACAGGTCCCGAAGGCCGCCGCGGGTTCGCGGGCCTGTCCGGTTTCGTCCGGCAGTCCTGGGGACCAGGCTGGGCGCTGGTGGGTGACGCCGGCTCGTTCGAGGACCCGTTGAGCACACACGGCATCACCGACGCGTTCCGGGAGGCCGAGCTACTGGCAGGGGCGGTCATGGACATGTACGGCGGAGCCGCGACGGATGCCACCGCACTGGGCGCATACCAGCGGATCAGGGACACCCTCAGCGCCCGCCTGTACGCCGCCGTCGAGGCGATCGCATCGTACGAATGGTCGATGCCGGAGCTGAAGCAGCTGCTCCTGGAGGCCAGCTCAGCGATGACCGAACAGATCGAGGTCGTGGAGCGGCTGAGCCAGGAGCGTGAATTGATCGCCGCACCGGCGTCCTGAGGTCTGTACATCCGCGCGGCGGGAGCGGACACTTGATCCGACAAGGGAGTGGGGTATCCCAGGGGGTGACGTGGGGCATTCATCGAGCGCTCGGCGGATTGA
>JASLBX010000433.1 GCA_030146385.1 Jiangellaceae bacterium
GCGATCGCGCATCCACTGGACGAGCGCGCCGGTCGCGATCAGGGACGACGCGACGAAGATGGCGAAGCCGATGTTGCCGAATCCGAAGAACCGGCCGGCCACCACCGGCGAGAGGCCGAGCAGGCTGAGGTGCTGCAGGTGCCCCCCGGTCCACACATCGGCACCGAGCACGGTCGCCGTGATGGCTGCGAGCACGCCAGGTGGCCCGTAGGTGCGCTTCCGCCACGGTCCCGCTAGCAAGACCGTCGCGAGGGCAAGGGTGAGCGCGAAGATGGTCAGCCACAGCACCATTCCCGCCCGCTCGAACCGCCACCACCGGGCGATGTTGGCGAGGAACGATGCGACCGGGAAGGCCGCCACGATCAGCGCGAAGCCCTGGGCCAGCCGCAGGACCCTCGACCGATGCCTGGGCCGGAACCGCAGCCACAGCAGCACGCCGCCGAAGAAGACGACCTGGGCGATGCCGAGCAGCTGGAAGAACGGGCCGGACTGGGTGCGGAAAACCTGGGTCGCGCGGTCCATCCCGAGGAGCTGATCCGCGGTCGCGGCGGATGTGCCGGGGTGCGGACCGTCCACGCGCCACGGTCCACCCACGGTGCCTGCGGCCGGGTCGGCGATGCCCAGGTAGCCCGCCAGCGTCGCGTGGATATCGATGAGCTGGACCAGTCCCGTCCACCGGGTCGATCGCGCCGTCAGCCAGTTCGGGCCGTACGGAGAACCGTCCGGTGTCGGTCCGGCGGCCAGGGCGACCCGGAGGCCGGACGGAGCGATCTGGAGCGGCTCGTCCGGTTGTGGCACCGGGCCGGGCGCGCTGTCCGCCACACCTGCAACGAGCAGGGCCACGTTGTCGGGCAGGATCGCGATCAACTTGGCGAGCTCGGCGTCCAGGTCCTGCGCGGCGGCGCGCCGCTGATCGAAGTAGGGCTCGTCTTCCTGCTCCGGCGCGGGGCTGGATACCGGCAGCACGCCGAGATCAACGATGGTGACCGTACAGCTCGCGATCTGCTCCCGGGTCAGATCCGACACTTCTTGTAGGTACCTGTCGACCCGGCCTGAAGTGTCCGCGAGCGCGAGAGCGGCACCACGCCCGACGGCGGTAGCGCACGTGCCGGCTTCGGCGATCCGCTCGCCGAGCAGGCCGATCTTGGTGCCGTAATCCTGTTCCTCCTGGGTGGCCACCAGTTCGTCCCAACCGGGGATAGTCACACCATCGTTATTGGACTCATGCGGGAGTGGAGGCTGACGGCAGAAGCGATCAGGGCTGCCGTCGCCAATGATGTCGGTGAGATCGGTGGCGCGGCGGCCGGCTCCGACCGAGAGCCAGCCGTCGACCGTACAGGTGCGTGACCGGATGGTCCGGACGCTCAGGGACGCCACCGCCTCTCGGCCGGCCATCTCGAACAGCGTCGGCATGTCCTCCGGCGTCACGTCCGGCCAGGCCAATCCCGGTACGCCGACGAGAACGACGCCGCTGGCCCCTTGGGTGCCTTGCTCGTCGACCGCTTGTGTCCCGCCGGCGGGTTCCGGGTTAGCAGCAGCCGGTCCGCCGATCGTCAGGCCCGCCAGGGCCACGCCTGCCGCCGCGGCCGTGAGCACGGCGGCGCAGGTTGTCCGCGCTAGGTTCACGGGGTCAGCCTGGCCTCACGGATCGCGGCGGTCGCAGCCGCCATCACCTGCTTGATCGGCCGTCCGCTCGCCTCTGCAGCCGCGGCGACATCGTCGTACTCGGGTTGGGCATTGACGATCACACCATCCAGTGTGGCCGTCTTGACCCTGATCCGTGTGCCATCGACGCTCACCGAGTGCTCGGCCCGGTTGAGCGCTCGCTTGTCGACGGGCGTCTCGCGCACCCCGATCGTCGTGGTCTCGGTGAACATGATCGCTCGGAGCCGGTCGGTCGCATCCGGCTCAGCCAGCACGCACAGGGTGTGACCGGGCCGGCCCTTCTTCATCAGGATCGGCACCAGCCAGGCGTCGGACGCGCCCGCTGCCATCAGCTTGCCCAGTACGGACGGCCAGATCCGGGGGTCGAGGTCGTCGACGTTCGCCTCCAGGACGACGGACCCCGTGGCCCCAGGGGACGCACTCGTGCGTCCGGCAGGCTCGCCGAGCAGGAGCCGGACGACGTTGGGCCGGCCGGGAATGTCGCGTCCGCCGGCCCCGAAAGCCTGCTGCCGGATGCGCATCGGTGGCTGGCCGCCGAACTCGTCCGCCACCGCGGTCAGCAAGGCGGCACCGGTTGGGGTTGCCAGCTCGAAGTCGGCTCCGCCGCTGTGAGTCGGGACGTCCTTGAGCAGTTCCACCACTGCCGGAGCGGGTACCGGAAGCAGGCCGTGCTGTGTGCGGACCGAGCCGGATCCGACCGCCACGGGTGACGCCGAGACGTGCGCGAGGCTCAGGGCCTGGAATCCGGCAGCGAACCCGACCACATCGGCGATGGCGTCAAGTGCGCCCACTTCGTGGAAGTGCACCTTGCCGGGTTCGGTCCCGTGAACCCGCGCCTCGGCCTCGGCGAGCCTGGTGAAGGCGGCGAGAGCGAGGTCACGGACGGCGGAGTCAAGCGAAGCGCGCCCG
>JASLBX010000302.1 GCA_030146385.1 Jiangellaceae bacterium
GTGATGGGCCAGTGCGGGGACGTCCGGTTGTGACGCCTCGGTCAGCGCCGCGGCCACCCCGTGGTGAAGCCGTCGGCGCCGGGCCGGTGGAAGCGCGCCGTACACGGCCTCGCGAAGCAATTCGTGACGCATCCGGTAGCCCTGGCCGTCCGGCACCAGGACGTAAGCATCCACGGCGCGGTCAAGCGCGGCGGCCACGGCGGCGCGGTCGAGGCCGAGGCAGCCAGCGACCAGCCGCTCACCGCAGCGCTCCCCCACGACGGCGACGACCTCGACGACCCGTGCGGTCTGTGCACCGAGCCGTTTGACGCGGCCGAGATACCAGTCACGCAGGTGCTCCGGCACGCCGGAGACGCCGGCCGCTTCCGTTGCGAGCACTTCCTCGACCAGCAGCGGAACGCCACCGCTGCGGCGGTGTACCCGCTCAAGGTCGGGCGGCGCCGGTGTACTTCCTGTGATCCCCTCGATCTGCGCCGCGACCTCGGGCGGGGTGAGGGCGTCCAATGTGATCCGGGCGACGGTGTCCCGGCGGAGCGCGTCCAGGAACTCGCTGACGGCCGGACGGGCGGCCATCTCGTCCTCGCGGAACGTCACGACCAGTCCCCACCTGCCCTCCCGCGCCAAGGCGACCAGATAGAGCAGCGCGTCCCTGGTGACCCGGTCGGACCAGTGCAAATCCTCGACGACAAGGACGGTCGGCCGGCGCCGAGCGAGCGCGACCATCGTGCTGCGCAGCAACTCGAACAGGCGGGATCGGCGCATGTCGATGGCGCCGGTCAGGGCATCGAGCACGTGCACGGCCGGTGGGTCGACGCTGCGGAATGCCGCGATGAGCGCGGAGTACGGCGGCGCGCCGACACCCATGTCGAGGCACGAGCCCACCATGATCCGGGTGCGGTCGGCTTCCAGCCGATGGGCCAGCGTCCCGACGAATCGGGTCTTCCCGATGCCCGCCGGGCCGCTCACCACGACGACGCCCGGCCGCCCCTCCCCCAGGTCACGCAGCACGGCCGTGGCGTCGCTCAGTTCCTCGTCACGCCCGACGAGCGTGCCGCTGGTGAGTCGTACCGATCCCGGCACAGGGCCAGTCTTGCCGACTGACGCCGCGCTGACCAGGTACTCACGGAGACCAGAGCGCGTCCATCTTCGTCTGGTCGTAGTGGTGGCTCCACCACTCGACGAACCGGCCGTCTGCGATCCGAAGCACCATGACCGTTGGTTCGCCGTCGATCACGTTGTCGCCGACTCGCCCGTAGGCATCAACAAGAGCGACGGCGAACGAGTCGTCAGCGATGGCGTCGCGGAGGACCAGCCGTGCGGTTCCGCCGGACAGTTCGGCGAGGCGGCCGAAGAAGCTGAACACAGCCTCCTTGCCGTGGTAGTCGCGGGACAGCTCGTGGTTCCCGGCCGCGTGTCCGACGACGTCGTCGGCAAACAGTTCGTTGAGCTTGGCGATGTCACCGCTCTCGGCGGCCTTGAAGTACTCGCGGAGCAGTTCCTCGTTGCGGTGTGTCATGGCAGTTCCTCCGTCCGGTGGAGACCACCGTGCGCCAGAACGCGGCCGCTGACCAGACCAAGCAATGCTCAGTCGTGCTCACCGATGCTCAGTGCCGAATGCCGTACACCTCGCGGTCCCACAGCCAGCCCGTCACCCGCTCGACTCCGTGGGTCAGGTGGCGACGGTAGGTACTGAATGGGACGCCGAGCGCTTCGGCGGCCACCTGCTGGGTCGTCGCTGCCCGGACGTACTTCTGTTCCAGTGCTCTGAACAACTTGTCATCGCGCGGACTCTCGCGCAGCGCGTCCAGCGCGTCACTGAGCAGAGCCTCGAGGTCGATTGCGTCGGGCTCGCGACCAGTTACCCGGTCGCGGAGAACGCGGGAGCGCAGTAAGGGGTTGCGGGCCAGCAGGTCTGGTCGATGCAGGTCGCGCAGCGCCTGCCGGACGGCGTCGTAGAAGTCATCCTTAGACAGCACGAGTGACTCGGCTCGTCGCGACGGCGGCAGTGTGAAATCCCGCTGGAGAGCGCGCTCCGTCACCAGCTCGAGCCACGCGTCCACAGGTACCTGCCGATAGTCGTGGGCGAACAGCCCGAACCGCCGGCCGCCGACGGTGAAATCGGCTCCGACCACCCGCGGTATGTCGGCTGCGGCGAAGTACCTGTCCCACCGCTCCGGCTCCGCCACGGTAAGCAGACCCCACGCGAGATTCGGCTGCCGCAGGCAGCGCTGGATGGCAAGGATCGGAGTGGCATTTACCGTCGGCGACGCCCGCTGGTAGGCGTCCCGGTCGATAATGAAACGGGTCTGCTCGACAACTTCACCCGTCCTGGGCGGCGCATTCTGCTGGACGAACTGCCACGCGGCCTGCGCTCCAGGGTCCGTGGCGAGAGCTTCGGCCGATGCGGCGGTCAGCTCGATCAGGCTGATGACGCCGCTGATCAACCCGTCCTGCTGCCGAACGACGAAGAACCCGTCCGGTTGTAGGCCTAACCACCGCTCTGCGATCTCTGCGGACTCCTGCCCTTCCCAGGTGCGGACGAGCTCCAGGATCTGGTCACGTTCTCCGGTATGTGCGGGCTCCGGGTAGTGCTGGCCCCACTCCGACCAGTCGATCGGAGCAGAGCTGCTCGGCACGTTCCGGAACAGGTACTTCACGTCGAAGATGGCGCGTTGTTGCTCCCTGCTCTGGCTCGCGGCCAGCCGGCGGTGGATGTGGTCGCGAACCCGACGGAAGGTCAGTTTGTAGCCGTCCGGGTCACGCCACTTCAGGTCGACGTCGAGGACATCGCGGGCCAACTCGTGCGGGTATAGGCCCTCGGATCCGGACTCGACGAATGACAGCTCTCGCAGCCAGTCGAACAGCTCACGAGGGTCGCTTTCGCCGACTACGTCCCGCAGCAACGCCTCCGTTGTCACGCGGGCTAGCGCGCACGCCCCCAATGCCCGGCGCTGCGGCTCGGTCGGGGTCACGTCCACAAAGCGACGTACCAGCGTGGCGACGACCCCAGGCGGTAGAGAACCGGCCGAGCCGTCAGCCGCAACATCACCACCGCGCGAGACGACGTCAGCCACGAGGGAGAGCCCTAGCGGATGCCCATGAGAGACCTCGTACAGCTGGTCGTGACGGACGGCGTCGATTCCGTGCAGTTCGAGGTAGCTCCGGCTCTCGCCGCGGCTGAGGTTGCGCAACGAAACGACGCGAAGCAGTCCTCGCCACGCAGGGTCGGCACGCCAGCCCGCGCCGGGCGTCGTCCGGCCGGCGATGACGATCAGCGTCGACATTGGGAGATTCGGCAGCAGAGCGGTCCGGATCCAGTCGTCCAGTTCCGAGACCCGCTCGTACGAATCGAACAGCACGACGCGCCTTCCGGGATGGCCGGTGGCACCGATGGCGGCGGCCAGCGTATCCCGTGACGGCGTGTCCGAATGCGCGGCGAAGCGGACGACACGGGCTCCGGCCTCGACGGCAAGCTCCGCGACGCGATCCAGCAAGCTGGTCTTGCCGATTCCCGCGGGC
>JASLBX010000313.1 GCA_030146385.1 Jiangellaceae bacterium
GGTTCTGCGAGCCGGTCTGCCCCAGCCGCGACCTGACCACCACGCCACGGCAGCGGATCGTGCTGCGCCGCGCCCTCGCCCAGGCCAGAGCGGACGGGGATGAGCGTCTGGCGGCCGAGCTCGAGAACGAGTACGAGTACGACGGCGTGCAGACCTGCGCGGCGGATGGCATGTGCCAGACGGCCTGCCCGGTGTCGATCAACACCGGCGACCTGGTGAAGCGGCTGCGCGCCGAGTCGGACAGCCGCTTAGCCGACCGGGCGTGGACCACCGCCACGAAGCATTGGTCGGCGGCTACTCGCGGAGCATCAGCAGCGTTGACCGCGGCGGCGTTCGTCCCGGATTCCGTCGTGCGTGGGCCGAACCGGCTCGCTAGACGTGCTCTCGGGCCTGAGAACGTCCCACTGTGGAGCGACGACCTGCCGACCGGCGGCCAACCTCGCACCAGCCATTCCATGTTGTCCGGCCGGACAGGTCGCGGGCCAGCGGTGTTTCGCCGTCCCGACCGGACAAGTCGAGAGGCGGGTGTCCCGGACGCCGTGTATCTGCCGGCGTGCGTCAACGCGATGTTCGGCCCGGCGGCCGGGGGAGTAGGGGTGCAGCGGGCGTTCCAGGCGCTCTGCGAAAGCGCGGGCATCACACTGCGCGTACCTGACGGTGTGGATGCGCTCTGCTGTGGCATCCCATGGTCGTCGAAAGGCCACGTCCGCGGGGCGGAGCTGATGAAGGGGCGAGTCAGCGAGGCCTTGAGCGCCGCCAGCGACGGAGGCTGGCTGCCAGTTATCTGTGACGCGTCGTCCTGCACCGAGGGGCTCGCGCATGCACTGGGCGGAGAGTTCCGCGTTCTGGACGCCGTCGAGTTCGTCGCCTCGGACGTCCTGCCTCGCTTGCCCGCCGTCCGCGACAAGCTGCCGTCGATCGCGCTGCACCCGACGTGCTCGTCGACCCGGCTCGGCGTGGACGAGGCGCTCGCCACGGTGGCCGCCGCCGTGGCTGACGAGGTCTATCGTCCGACGAGCTGGGGATGCTGTGCATTCGCTGGCGACCGGGGCATGCTGCACCCGGAGCTCACGGCCTCCGCCACCCGGCAGCAGGCTGCCGAGATCACCGCCATGAACGCAGCCGCCCACGCGTCGTGCAACCGCACCTGCGAGCTGGGCATGACGCGAGCCACGGGCCAGCCGTACCGTCACATTCTCGAGATCCTGGCGGACGCCGTCGGTGGGGTCGGATAATCTTCCGCGCATGGTCGCGTCCGAGGTGACGATTCGCTCAGCGACGGCGCATGATGTGGCCGAGTTGGGCGACCTCGGCGCGCGAACTTTCGAGGACACATACGGGGACGCGAACGACCCGGCCGAGCTGGCCGCACACATCGCTGAGACATACACCGAGCCCGTGATCGCCGGCGCGCTGCGCGACCCGGACGTCACCTACCTGGTCGCCGAGGCCGCAGGGCGCATCATCGGATTCGCCAAGCTGGTCGTGGGGAGCCGCGAAGACGGCATCGACGCCGCCCGACCCGCCGAGCTCAACCAGCTGTACGTCGATTCCGACCAAAAGGGCCGCGGGGTGGGGCGCGCGCTGCTTGACGCCTGCGTCGAGTGGGCCCGCGAGGCCGGCTGCGACGTGCTGTGGCTTGGCGTCTGGGAGCGGAACCCGAAGGCGATCGGCTTCTACGAGCGGGTCGGCTTCCGCCAGGTCGGCACCCACGGCTTCCAGTTCGGCTCCGAACTGCAGACCGACCTGATCATGGGACTTCCACTTGCGACGATCAGGCCGGACGGTAGCTCCGCTCAACAGTGAGCTGGTCGCGACTGCTCGCGACCAGTACGACCGAAACGGCGACAACCCATGTGACCCGCGTCACGCTGCTCTGCAAATCCAGGTAACGACTGGGTGACCAGCGGATTTCGGAGGAGCTATGACCACCGACGTTGAACAAACGCCCGTCGAAGAACGCGTACGGGTAGCGGCCGGGCCACGTCCCGGAGCCGACGACACGAACCTCTCGCAGTCCAGGATCTGGGTCGGTCGAGTGCTAGGCCCGGTACTAGGGCTGCTGACCTACACCCTGCTTCCCGAGGATCCTGGCCTGTCTCCGGAAGCGCGGACAACCGCCGCGGTGGTCGTCCTCATGGCCGTGTGGTGGATGACCGAAGCGCTGCCGTTGCCCGTGACTGCGCTCGTCCCGATCGTGGCGTTCCCACTACTCGGGGTCGTGGAAGTGGGTGATGCCACAGCTCCGTACGCGTCGCCTACCGTGTTCCTGTTCATGGGCGGCTTCATGATCGCGCTGGCGATGCAGAAGTGGAATCTGCACAAGCGGATCGCGCTACTGACCATGCGTGCGGTTGGTACGAAGCCCCGGCAGCTGATCCTCGGTGCCATGGTCGCCACGGCCTTCCTCAGCATGTGGGTGAGCAACACGGCAACGACGCTGATGATGCTGCCGATCGGATTGAGCATCCTGGCCCTGGTCTCCGACAAGAGCTCGGCCAACGCGACGCGCAACTTCGGCATCTGCCTGATGTTGGCGATCGCCTACGCGGCCACGATCGGCGGTCTATCCACCCTGATCGGTAGCCCACCCAACCTGATCATGGCTGGCTTCGTCGAGCAGAACTACGGCCAGGTGATCGGATTCGCCGACTGGATGAAGATTGGAGTGCCGCTGTCAGCGGTGTTCCTGGTCATCGCCTGGCTGCTGCTGACTCGGGTGATCTACCCGCCGAAGCTGGACTCGATCGCCGGTGGCAAGGCGGTGATCCAGGGTGAACTCGACAAGCTGGGCC
>JASLBX010000317.1 GCA_030146385.1 Jiangellaceae bacterium
AGCTTCGCCCGGCGGACGTCGCCGCGCGTGGCGACCTCGATCTTGTCCAGGACCGGGCTGTGCACCGGGAACGTACGCTCGACTCCGACACCGAAGCTGACCTTGCGGACGGTGAACGTCTCGCGGACACCGGCGCCCTGGCGACGGATCACGACACCCTGGAACACCTGGATCCGGGAGCGGTTACCCTCAACGACCTTGACGTGGACTCGGAGCGTGTCGCCGGCCCGAAACTCCGGAATGTCGTCGCGGAGGTTCGCGGCATCGACAGCGTCGAGGGTATGCATGGCGGTGTCGCTTCCTCGCCGGCGCCACGGGTCACCGACGGCATCGTTGGGCTTCGTCTAGTTCCTGGCCATCCGCTGTGGCACTCCCCCGTGGCAGGGGCAACCGCGGGCCAGGCAGCGATCCAGTGTGCCACAGCCTTGCCTAGCTGGACGAATCGAGCGGGCGCTGCACGCCGTCCTCGGCCACCTGCCAGCCCAGGTCAGCCAGCAAGGCCCGGTCGTGCCGGTCGAGCGTAGCCGGGTCCAGACGCTCGAGCAGGTCGGGACGCCGCTCGGCCGTCCGGCGCAGCGCCTGGTCCCGCCGCCAGCGGGCGATCTTGCCGTGGTGCCCGGATACGAGGATCTCCGGGACGTCCTGCCGGCGCCAGCTCGGCGGTTTGGTGTAGAGGGGGTACTCGAGGATTCCGTCGGTCCCGTGCGACTCCTCGACCAGCGACTCCGGGTTGCCGACGACCCCAGGCAGCAGACGGGCCACGGCTTCGATCATGACCAGCGCGGCGACCTCACCGCCGTTGAGGACGTAGTCGCCGATGGACAGCTCGGTGACGGTCATCCGCGTTGCGGCGTCCTCGACCACACGGGCGTCGATGCCTTCGTACCGGCCGCAGGCGAACACCAGCCACGGCTCGGTCGCGAGCTCCCGTGCGACCCGCTGGTCGAACACATCACCAGAGGGGGTGGGGACGATCAGTCGGGGCGCAGGGTCGGCATCGGCCGGGACGACGGTATCGAGCGCCGCCCCCCACACGTCCGGCTTCATCACCATGCCCGCGCCGCCGCCGTACGGAGTGTCGTCAACCGTGCGGTGCCGGTCGGACGTCCAGTCCCGGAGATCGTGGACGCGGATGTCCAGAACCCCCGTCTGGCGCGCCTTTCCGACCAGTGAGAGCCCGAGCGGTTCAAGATACTCGGGAAAGATCGTGATGACGTCGACTTTCACGGCGCGGCCTCATCCTGCTGGCCGTCCAGCAGACCTGGCGGCGGATCGATCTCGATCTCGCCCGCGTCCAGGTCGACCGTCGGGACGATGGCGGTGACGAACGGGATGAGAGCCTCGCCACCGTCCTCGCGACGGACGACCAGCAGATCCTGGCCCGGAACGTGCACGACTTCGGCCACTTCGCCGACGGGCATCCCGTCTGCGGTCCGCACGGACAGGCCGGTGAGCTGGTGGTCGTAGTACTCGTCGGGGTCTTCCGGCCGCTCGCGCTCGTCGATGTCGGCGAGCAACCGGACTCCACGCAGCATCTCCGCTTCAGTTCGGTCGGCGACGCCGGCGAACTGGACAAGCAGCCGGCCGCTGTGCCAGCGGGCGCGAGCGACTGTGAGCGGCCCTGCTTGAGCCGGCTCGGTGGTCAGCACTGCGCCATCGGTGAAGCGCTGTTCGGGCGAGTCGGTGCGCACGTCGACGGCGACGTCACCTCGCACGCCATGCGCGCGCGTGATCACACCGACCGTCACGAGCATGCGTACCTCCAGCCCTTGCCCCGCTACCCATGATCATTGTTGTTAAGGGGTCGCATGCTGGCCCTAACAACAATGATCACGGGTGTGGGCGTGGGTCGGCTCAGCGGCCGTCGACATCGACGAAGTCGATCCGGACGTGTTCGTCCGACAACGCATCGATCACGGTCCGGAAGGCGGTCGCCGTCCGTCCGTTCCGGCCGATCACCTTGCCCAGGTCGTCAGGGTGGACGCGAACCTCGAGCAGCTTGCCTCGCCGCTGGTTGCGCGAGCGCACCGTGACGTCGTCGGGGTTGTCGACGATGCCCCGGACGAGGTGCTCCAGTGCCTCGGCGAGCACCGGCTCAGCTCTCCGAGCTCGACTCGGCGGCCTCGGAGCTCTGCGCGGCCTCGGAGCTCTGCGCGTCCTCGGTCGCCGCCTCGGCGCTCTGCACGTCCTCGGTCGTCGCCTCAGCCGCGGTGTCGTCCTTAGCCTCGGCCTTCTTCGCCGACTTCTTGGCCGCCTTCTTCGCTGGCGCAGCCTCACCCTCGGACTCCGCCTTCTTGGCGGTCGCCTTCTTGGCCGGCTTCTTCTTCGGCGTGGTGGCGTCGGTCGGGCTCTCGCCGTGGACCTCGGCGAGGGCGGCGTTGAACAGGTCGGACTTGCTCGCCTTGGTGTCCTTGACCTTGAGGGAGCCGTCGGCGCCGGGCAGGCCCTTGAACTTCTGCCAGTCGCCAGTGATCTTGAGCAGGTTCAGGACCGGCTCCGTCGGCTGGGCGCCGACACCCAGCCAGTACTGGGCCCGCTCCGAGTCCACCTGGATCAGGCTCGGGTTCTCCTTCGGGTGATACTTCCCGATCTCCTCGATAGCCCGACCGTCACGCTTCGTGCGCGAGTCGGCGACGATGATGCGGTACTGCGGGGAGCGGATCTTTCCCATCCGCTTCAATTTGATCTTGACAGCCACGGGTGTGGAGTCTCCTGTAGGTGAGTTCTGGGTGAGCCGCCGGCACCGGGTGGGGACCAGCGCGGAAGCCTCGGGTGGACACGGCATCCCGCGGGTGAGAGGGGCCACACGAGCGCCGGTTCAGCAGGTCATTGTGCCAGAGCCGGGACGCTGAACCCAACTCACCGACCCCGACCTCCCCTTTTTTTGGTCACCTGATCGCTGTTTTGTCACCTGATCGTCGCCTCCGTAGCGATCAGATGCGGCCGGTGCGCGCCGACCAGCGGTGATGCGCGAGTTGAGTCACCTGATCAGGTCTCAGCATGTGGACGCGAAACGATCAGGCGACCTTAGGCGAGCGTGAGCTGCGCCGACACGGAACTTGGTCACCTGATCGTCCGGGCACGTCACCGGATGACGCGCCCGCGCAAGATGATCCGCACCGGATCGAGCAGCGTCTCCGGCTCGACCGTCGGGTCGGCCGCGTACACGCACAGGTCGGCCGAGCCACCTTCGTCCAGCCCTCCGGACCCGCCGAGCAGGTACGACCGTGCCCGCCAGGAGGCCGCCGCCACCGCGTCTGCCGCAGGCAAGCCACTTCGCACGAGTTCCTGCACCTCGCGGGCGAGCAGGCCATGCGGCAGCTGTCCACCGGCGTCCGTCCCGGCGAAGATCGGCACGCCCGCCTCGTGCGCCGTCCGGACGTTGTCGTACCGCCGCATGTGGAGCCGCCGCATCCGCTCGGCGTATCGCGGAAACTTCGCTTCCCCCTGCTTGGCGAACTTCGGGAAGTTGTCGATGTTGACCAGCGTCGGCACCATCGACACGCCACGTTCAGCCATGATCGCTATAAGGTCGTCCGACAGGCCCGTGCCGTGCTCGATGCCGTCGATACCGCCTGCGATCAGGTCGGGCAACGCATCCTCGCCGAACACGTGCGCCGTGACGCGTGCGCCCAGTTCGTGGGCCCGCCTGATCGCGGCCTCTAAGGCATCGAGCGGCCAACATGGGCCGAGATCACCGAGTTCGCGGTCGATCCAGTCACCGACGAGCTTCACCCACCCGTCGCCACGCCTGGCCTCCTGCTCGACATAGGCCACAAGCTCGTCCGGCTCGATCTCCCAGCCGTAGTTCCGCAGGTACCGCTTGGTGCGGGCGATGTGCCTGCCCGCGCGGACTATCCGGGGCAGGTCGTCCCGGTCATCGATCCACCTGGTGTCCGCCGGCGAGCCGGCATCGCGCATCAGCAGGACACCCACGTCCCGGTCAGCCAGCGCCTGCCGCTCGGCCTCTTCGGGCGGGACGGCGCCGTCCGCGGCCAGTCCCACGTGGCAGTGCAGATCGACCAGCCCCGGAAGCACCCATCCGGTCCCAACCGTCTCCGCGCCCGGCACCTGCTCGTACGTCACGCGTCCGTCCGTCACCCACAGGTCACGGTGATCGCGCTCGGGCAGTACGACTCCTCGGATGTGCAGCGGTGTCGGCTCAACCACGGTGCCGACCCTAATCGGTCGCGGGCGCCATGCATCGAATGCGGCCGGTCGCGCGTCTATGCAAACGTGAGATCGATACGCGGCAGGAGGGACAGACTGTGAACACGGACGCGGAAGCACAGTTCCGCGAGTTCGTCGGGGCCCGCTCACTGGCCCTGCGGCGCACCGCGTATGCCCTCACCGGTGACCTCCACGCAGCGGAGGACCTGGTCCAGGACGCACTGGCCAAGCTCGTCCGGCACTGGCGAAAGGTCGACGACCCAGAGCGCTACGTCCGCCGGATCATCTACAACACCCAGGTCAGCAAGTGGCGGCGGCGGTGGCTTCGCGTGGAACCTGTCGAGCACATGCCGGAGGAGGTGACGCGTGACGCCACCGGCCAGGTCAACCTCCGTCTCGATCTCGCCAAAGCCTTGATGCAGCTCGCACCACGGCAGCGGGCCGTGCTGATCCTGCGGTTCTACGAAGACCTGCCCGAGCGCGAGGTCGCCGACATTCTGAACTGCGCGGTCGGCACCGTCCGCAGTCAAACATCCCGCGCACTCGCCCGCCTCCGCGAGGTTGCGCCCGAACTCGCTCCAGCTCCGACGGTAGAGGAAGTGTCAACGTGAATATCGACGAAATCGTCAAGGACGGCGTGGACGAACTGGCCCGCGGCCTGCCGCCGCGGCCCGACCTGGCCGACGACGCCCTCGCGCGGGCGCGCCGCCGTTCGCGCGCAGTTCGGCTGGCCGTGGTCAGTGGCGCGGCCCTTGCAGTGGCGGGCGCGACGGCGATCAGCAGCCTCGACTTCACTGGACCTGCGGGATCCGACGCACCAGAGCTTGGGCCGGCGGCGGACGGCCCGCAGAATGACGCGGTGACGATCTCCCTCGACGAGCTTTCCGCCGGGGAGCCGCCTTCCGTCCCCTGGCTCGCCGACGGCGCACTGCAGCTCGGCGACAGCCAGGTCCCGTTCGACATCGAGGTCGGCGTTCTGTCCGGCCTGCAGCGCGCCGACGGCGGCTACCTCGCCTCCGTGACGCCGGCCGCCGCCTCCGACGGCAGCCATGTGCGTCCGCTCTACTTCGTTTCCGACAGCGGTGATGCGACAGTGCTGGCGGACGGCTGGGTGACGGGCGGTGCCCGGACGTCCGCCGACGGCAGCCTGATCACCTGGGCGTCCGGCGATTGGGACGCGGAGTTCGACGGCCGCGAGACGACGACCACCCTCACGGTTGCGGATGCCGCGACCGGGGATGTCTTGCAGAACCGGTCGGCTTATCTCGGCCCGGACACCAGAGTGGTCGGTTTTCTCGACGAGAACCGCATCCTGGTCACGGC
>JASLBX010000550.1 GCA_030146385.1 Jiangellaceae bacterium
TGAGCGGGGCGCCGTTCGCATGAGCGAGTGCCACCTGCGCCTACCACGTCGCGCTCCACAGCGTGCGACGATAGGAGGCGAAGTGGACGATCAGCGCGACGGCACGTACGAAATCCTTGACCTCGGCCCGGCTGGCTACAAACGACGCAAAGGGGGCGCAGAGGCGGTATCGCCTGCCCTGGACGGCGAGGCGGAGCCCGTTGCAGTCATCGACCTCGGCGAAGGCGCAGCCGCAACGGCGCCGTCACCGCCTCTACCGAGGTGGCAGCGCTGGGCGATCATGGCCGCGGTGCTCATCGCTGGCGTGGTCGTCGGTGGTTATGGCTGGCACGCCCGGACTGCAGCAGTTGAAGCAGCATGGGTTGACCTCCTCGCCGTAGACGTCCAGGTAAACGACTTCGAGAACCCCGAGCAGGCCCACTTCCACGCGCAGATCCACAACGCCGGCAGTCAGGATGTCACGATCATCGACCTGCGGTGGCCCGGGATCCCCGAAGCGGCCGACGATTTCCCGAGCGAGGTCACAATTCCGGTCGGTGAGACGCGGACGGTCGTGACGCGCGGGCAGATCAGCTGCGATTCGGGGCGTCCAGAATCGCTCGAATCAGAGGTCCGCACCGACGCCGGGATCACATCGGCGTCAGTGCCTGTCTCGTCAGGCACGGGGCTGGACTTCGTGTACTCATTCACGTGCGGGTCACCGGACCGACCGCAGGACTACGCAGCCGGAATCTATTTCCCGTGGGTCGGCGTGCAGGCCGAGGTCACGTCGCCCCACCACATGGCCATCGACTTGGGCCATGCCTTCCTGCGCCTAGAGGTCGTCCAAGTAGCTGTAGAAGCTCCTGGGTTCGCGGCAACGCCCACCAACCTGCCCTTCGAGATCAGGCCAGAGTCTCATTCGCAGCTGGAACTGGATTGGACCGTGACTGACTGCGCCGCCACCCATGACCTGGGAACGGTTGACATCGAGTTCACCTTCGCTGAGCAGCCGCCGGCCACCAGCCGGCTGCCGCACTGGTCGATTGCGGAATTGGCCCGGCTCGCCGTCGCGGAGTGCGGATCATGACGACGCCCCGGATGCTTGGGCTGACGGCGCTGTTCGTCGCGGGCACGATCGTCGGCGCAGGCGCGGTCGCCTTGGCGTCGAGCGCGTCAAGCTCGATCCCGAGGCTGGTGATGGGCCAGCTGGTCCTGTCCGAATACGAGCTCGCCTCGGACGGAGCAGTCACGCTGACGGTAGACCTGTTCAACACCGGCCGGCACGACGTCTCGGCCATCGTCAGCTCAGTAGCGGGATGGCCGGGGCCTGACGCCGAGTTAGCGGAGTATGTGTTGTCCGCTCGGGCATGGACGCAGATTGATGTCAACGTCGTGCCGGACTGCGACGCCCAGCCCACCGATGTCGTGGAGCTGGAGATCGACACGAACCGCTTGGTCGTGCCCCTTGAAGCGGCCCTGCTCGACCAGGTGCGATTCATTCGCGACGACCACTGCGGTTTGAACAGGAACCTCTTTCTCGAGGGCGAGGTCGACTCGGCCGTCCTAGACGATGGAAGCCTCCGGATGGACCTGCGGCTACCCGGGCACAACCGGCCGCCAATCGGGAGCTTGCACGTCACCGGCGCACAGGCGCCCCTCGCAGGCAGAGTCATCGAAGTAACTGGAACACCGGCGGAGCTGACCGCGGACGAGTCGACCGTCTTGACCACGCAGTGGACCATCGACGACTGCGAGCTCGCCTTGAGCGCCTTATCGGAGCCAGGCAACTTCACGCTCACCACGGAAGAGGCTTTCACCCTGGATATCTGGTTGGACGACCGCGGCACGGCACTGCTGGCGCGGTACACAGCGGCTGAATGTGCGGAGTAGCGGCGCCGCTGGTATCACCTCGTGCGACTTCCGCCGGCCACATCACGCGCTCCGGCGTGCCACGATTAGAAGTGCAGTGGACGATCAGCGCGACGGCGACTTCGAGATCCTTGACCTCGGCCCGGCGAACGACAAGCTGCGCGAGGACGCCGAGGCTGATCTGCTTGCCCAGGACGGCGAGGCGGAGCCCGCGGCGGTCATCGACCTCGGCGAAGGAGCAGCGGCAAAGGCACCGCCGCCAACTCTGCCGAGGTGGCATCGCTGGGCGATCATGGTCGCGGTACTCGCCGCCGGGCTGGCGGTCGGTGGTTACGGCTGGCACGCACGGACCGAAGCTCTCGATGCCACGCGAGTCAATCTGACCGGGGTGGACATCGAGGGGGAGCTCTTTGACGACGTCGAGCAGTCCCGCTTGTTCGCGCACATCCACAACGCAGGAGATCGGGACGTCGCGATCGTCGACCTGCGGTGGCCGGAGGCGGAATCGCCAGGCGACGTCGAAAGGCAGATCGAAATCCCGGCCGGAGAGACCCAGGGCGTTGCGATCCGCGGCCAGATCGACTGCGAGTCCGGCCGTCCCGAATGGCTGGAGGCCGACGTAGCGACCGAAGCCGGCCTCACACCGGTGTCGGTGCCGCTCGCGTCGGGCACGACGCTCGACTTCGTGTTGTCGGTCACCTGCGACGGAGTAGACGCGCAGCAGGTCGACGACCCTGGCATCTTCTTCGCAGGCAACGTCGCTCCACCCGGCAGCGCGCCGTCCCACACGGTCCTTGGCATAGATCATGTCCTCGGTAACACCGAGATCGTCGACGTGACAGTGGACGCGCCCGGCTTCAATGCGACGCCGACCAATGTGCCCATCGAGCTCCGGCGGGGAAACGGGGCCTCCCTCGAACTGGACTGGGCAGTGACCGACTGCGCTGCCACACACGATCTCGGGGCAGTGGTAGTCGAGTTCACCTTCGGTGATCGATCATCCACCCTCGTCCCGCTACCGGATTGGACGATCGCTCAGCTAGCTCGGCTCGCCGTAGCGGAGTGCGGGTCATGAGCGCCCCTCGAGCCCTCGTCCTGGCTGCGCTGTTCACAGCCGGCAGCGTTGCCGGAGCCGGTGCGGTCGCCTTGGCATCGAGCACGTCGAGCCCACCCCCACGCCTCGTGACCGGACTTATGTTCGGACCCGACTACGAACTGACCCCCGATGGAGCGATCAGACTGACGGTCGACGTGTTCAACCCGAGTGACGATGACCTACCGGTGACCGTCACCTCAATCGCCGGGTGGCCGGTACCCGGAGAAGCGTTGAGCACGCAGGTGCTATCGGCGCGGTCTTGGACGCCGATCGAGGTCAACGCCGTCCTGGACTGTGCAGCCACGCCCGCCGACTTTATTGAGCTCGACGCCGGCTCGGAGTTGCTTGATGTCTCGCTGGAGCCAGCCATCCACGGCCAGTTGAGCTTTGTGCATGGCGACCATTGCGGTTCGGGCCGGCAGATCCGCGTCGAAACCGAGATCGAATCGGTGTCAGACGTCGGCGACGGCCTTCGCATCGACCTGCGGCTGCTGGTGCATGGTCGTCAACCGATCGAAAACCTGCAAATCAACGATGCGCGGACATCCCTGCCAGGCAGCAGCGTCGCACTCGTTGGCCTACCGGCGGAGCTGGGCGTCGACGGCTCCATTGTATTGACGACACGCTGGACCGTCTTCGACGCTTGTGTCCTTGCCCGGCAGGCCACGCCATACCCGAACATCACCTTCGCCACCGACGAGAACTTCGCTCTGGAGACGTCGCTCGGAGAACGCGGAGTCGCCGTGTTCACCCGGTACGCGGCTGCCGAATGTGCGGAGTAGTGGTGCTCTGCACGGAACCGATCCCCAAACAACGGCGTGTCCGGCCCTCCGAGGAAATAGCCGTTACTCGCGACCGGTGGTACCGGCATCCTCGGGCGCAGTCAAGTCGACTTGGGCGGCGAACGGGTTCTCAACCCGAAGTCCGTCGTAATTGGCACCATCGGCGAGATCTTCGCTGAGCAGCACCGAACACCCGGCCTGCCGGGCAGCTTCTACCATGAGTGCGCAGTGCGACAGCTGCCACTGCCGTCCCGCCTTGATCGCTCGGAGTACCAGAGCTGAGTCGACGGCCACGCAGGTGTAGTTGGCCATCTGCTCGACGACGGCCGTCGCTTCCTCCGCGGTCAGCGGGACTTCCAGGTTCCTCGTGCTGATCACATAGAACTCGTTCATGACCTGGGTCGACACCACGATCCGCGCGACTTCCCGGAGCGTCTGCTGGGCGCGTGCCTGCTTGCTTGGGTCAGCGCTGTCGACGGAATAGACAAAGACGTTGGTGTCGATGAACGCCTCACTCGCCATGGCGACACAGGCGCTCACGCTCGCTACAAGGCGCGGCAGATCGCGATCCCTTCCTCCGCGCCGCGCGCGAACGCCTCACAGCAGTGCCGCACCCACGCGCCGACACCGTCGGGGGTTCCCGACGCATACGCCTCCAGAAGTGGCCGGTATGCCCGCGCCAGCTCCGCGTGCCCAGCCTCCGGGACGCTCACCGCCTTGGTGTCCACCCCGCGCGCCACGAGGACGACCCGCTCCGCGACCCGGGCCGTGACACCGTCGGCGAGTCCGAACGGTGCGATCGCCGCCAACTCACCGTGGACCAAGGCCGCGACGACCACCGCGGGCGCCGCCGTGTGAGCACTCGCAAGCCGGAGCAACTGGTCGAATCGGACCCGGTCGATGCCATCGCGCGGGCGGCCCAGGGCCTCCACCGCTTCGGCGGGATCATCCGTGGCCTCGGCGAGGTCCTTGGCAGCCAGCAGGTGGATCCTGGCGAGCGCCTGGCCGGGTGCTGTGCGCCACACACCGGCCAGCGCGGGTACTTCTGCCGTCGCCCGCAACGCACCCTGAACCACCGGATCATCCAGGTCCTCGGCCGCGGCCCCGTCCAGAGCCGCCGACGCACGAGCCCCGCGCACGGCCGATTCTGCCGCCATGCGGCCGGCATCCCGGCGCGTTGCCGGTTGGCGCAGCAGGGCATCGATCGCGTCGCGCGCGTGAGCAGCGGCGACGCCCACCCCGGTCAGCGCGGCGACGGCCGAGAACGGATCATCGTGGTCAGGCACAGCGAACGACGATAGCTGGCGTCTCAGAGAGAACCGACCCCTCT
>JASLBX010000551.1 GCA_030146385.1 Jiangellaceae bacterium
TCTCGCCCTGGCCGGGTTGTTCCTGCGCCGGACGGTTCTCCAGCGGCAGGGCGGATTCGACCTGTGCCTGCGCGTCGGAACGGCCGGGTGGAGCGACGGCTGGGTCTTCGGCATCGCGCGCTACCGCGGAGACGTCCTGGAGTGGTTTCGGACATTCAGCTTCGGCACGCGGGTGCAACGGGTACTGCCGCGCCGCGATCTTACTGTGGTGGGTAGGCGGCTCCCGACCGCCGACGAGGCGTACGATCTGCCTGCTGGACATGTCGTGCTCATCTGGGAGGTGGCGGGTGAGCGGCTCGAGGTGTCCATGAGCGAGTCGGCGTCGATGGCCTTCCTGGCCTGGCTCGAGGCCGCACCGCCAGGCGGGCACCTGGTGGCGTAGAACATCGAAAGGATCCTTGGCGGGTGGAACGACTCCGAGTCGTCGGTGGAGCATCCCTCCGCGGCGACGTCCATGTGTATGGCGCGAAGAACAGCGCACTGAAGCTCATGGCCGCTGCTCTCCTTGCGCCTGGCACCACCGTGCTGCACGACGTGCCGGCCATCACGGACGTCCACTACATGTCGGAGCTACTCCGGCGCCTTGGCGCCGAGGTTCACCGCGACGGGACCACCGTGACCATCGACGTCCCGGAGAAGATCTACCACGCGGCGCCGTATGAACTGGTGCGCAAGCTGCGGGCGTCCATCTGTGTACTGGGGCCGTTGCTCGCGCGTTGCGGGGCCGCCGACGTCGCCCTGCCTGGCGGGGACGCGATCGGCTCGCGCGGTCTCGACATGCATCTGGCCGGGCTGGAGAAGCTTGGCGCGACCGTGGCCGTGGAGCACGGGTACGTGGTCGCCCGGGCGCCGGACGGGCTGTCCGGTGCTACCATCTGGCTCGACTTCCCCAGCGTGGGAGCGACCGAGAACATCCTGATGGCGGCGGTGTTCGCCGAGGGCACCACGGTCATCGACAACGTCGCGCGCGAGCCCGAGATCATCGACATCTGCCGGATGCTGCTGAAGATGGGCGCCAAGATCGACGGGATGGGTACATCCACCCTGCGGGTCGAGGGAGTCAGCGGCCTGCACCCGACCGAGCACACGACCGTTCCGGACCGGATCGTCGCCGGAACCTGGGCGATCGCGGCGGTGATGACTCGCGGCGACATCACCATTGCCAACGGCCGGGCGGAGCACCTCGAGATAGTGCTCGACAAGCTGGCGCGGGTCGGCGCGGTGGTGGAGAGCGCCGGCGAGGGCTTTCGGGTCGCGATGTCCGGACGTCCCCGGGCGCTCGACGTCGTGACGCTGCCTTACCCGGGCTTCCCCACTGACCTGCAGCCCATGGTCGTGGGCCTGAACTCGGTTGCCGACGGGACGGCGATGGTGACCGAGAACGTCTACGAGGCGCGGTTCATGTTCGTCAACGAACTCGCCCGGCTCGGAGCGGACGTCCGTACCGATGGGCACCACGCGGTGGTCCGCGGCCGGGAGCGGCTCTCCGGGGCACCCGTCGTGGCGACCGACATCCGCGCAGGCGCCGGCCTGGTGCTGGCCGGCCTCTGTGCCGAGGGTGAGACGATCGTCTCCGCCGTCCACCACATCGACCGGGGATACCCCGACCTGGTCGGGCAGTTGACCTCGCTGGGCGCTGACGTCGTCCGCGAGCCCGACCCCGACCACTTCGAGGCCTAGGGTTATTCGTGGTGCGCGAGGATGCGGTAGCCGCACGGAGTGGGTGGACGACGATCCAGCCGTGGATCGGCCGGGCCGGCCTCACGGCGTATCTCGTCGTGCTCGTGAACTACATCCTGAGCAACGGCCTTCCGACGCACCGGATCGACCAGACGATCTGGATCCTGGCCGGCATCGCCGCGGCCAAGCTGGGCCGCAACTGGCGCGTGTACGTCCGGGCGATCGTCGACTGGATGCCGCTACTCGCGGCGCTCATGCTGTACGACTTCACCCGCGGCATCGCCGACACCTTGGGGATGCCGGTGCGAGTCGCCGAACTGGTGGACGCCGAGCGGTTGCTGTTCGGCGGGCAGTTGCCCACGGTATGGCTGCAGGAGCGCTTCTACACGCCCGGAGACCCGCAGTGGTGGGACGTCGTCGCCTCGGCGGTCTATTTCTCGCACTTCGTCGTTCCGTGGGTCATCGCGGCGGCGTTCTACATGGTGTCGCGGCCGTTGTGGTGGCGCTACATCCGGATCGTGCTGCTGCTGTCATACACCGGCCTGCTGACGTACATCCTGGTGCCTGGTGCGCCGCCGTGGTACGCGGCGTGGAACGGCACGATCGACGAGAACGTCGAGCGCAACATCGGCAGCGGGTGGTCGGTGATCGGCCTCCGCTTCGCCAGCGCTTGGTTCAACGAGGTCCGGGCCGACGCCAATGCGGTGGCCGCGCTGCCGTCGTTGCATGCCGGCTTCGCACTGCTCGTCTGCGTGGGCCTGTGGCCAGTGGTGCGGCACTGGTTGCTCCGGATCCCGCTGGTCGCATTCCCCGTGGCGATGGGGGTGACGCTGGTCTACAGCGGAGAGCACTACGTCGTGGACATCCTTCTCGGGTACGCCTACGTCGGGCTCATCGTGCTGGGCCTGCGGCTGTGGGACCGCTGGGGGACGGAGCCACTCGCGCCGCAGGAGGCTGGCGTGCCGTCACCTGCGTCCGCGGACGTGGCGGACCAGATCGCGGGCGCGCGCCAGATCGGCGTCCCACACGAGCAGCCGGTAGCCACCGGGAGCCTTGGCAATGGTGCTCCTGACACCGGCGTCGACGAGGACGTCCTGAATCGCGCTCAGGTCGTCGGCGGAGGAGCCTTCGGCAACGGGTTCGAGCAGCCCGTACTCCCGGCCGCTGGCGACCAGCGATATCCCCTTCCCAAGCGCCCAACGCGCAACCAGGATTAGCGCGCCGAGCAGCGCCGCGACGATCAGCGGCCCCAGCACGTACAACGCACTTCCCGTTCCTGGCATGTGTTCAGTGTGACGCGATCATGCGTGCGTTGCGCGGGATTTACTCGACAGCAGGCTTTCCAAGTGTCATGT
>JASLBX010000348.1 GCA_030146385.1 Jiangellaceae bacterium
GCCGAGCTGGAGCGGCTGCTCGCTCTCGGCGCCAGGCCCGCCGACGTCGGCCAGACCGGCACCGAGAACTGGCACGTCCTGGCCGACCCAGAAGGCAATGAATTCTGCCTCCTGCACACCCGGCTCCAGCCCCTCTGACCACGTGCGTCAGCACGCCCTACGGCCGCTCTTCGGCTTCTTCCAGGCCCTGACCGTGCCCGTCGCCTTGTTCGCCTCCGCAGGCGACTTCGACGGATGCGACCAATCTGTGTCCGAGGGGGGACTTGAACCCCCACCCCCTTTGCGGGGACTAGCACCTCAAGCTAGCGCGTCTGCCTATTCCGCCACCCGGACATGCCGACGACCACCTCACGTCGTCGCGGCCAAGAAACTGTATCAAACTGGTAGGGGAGCCAGCCATGTCGATCACGGTCGCACTCGCCGGAGACACCATGCTGGGCCGCGAGGTCGGTCCGCGCGTGGCCACGGAGCGCTTCGACAAAATCATCCACCCGACAATCAGGGACATTCTAGCCCAGGCCGACCTCACGATCGTCAACCTCGAGTGCTGTGTCTCCGACCGGGGCGAGCCGTGGCGGCTGCCCGGCAAGCCGTTCTTCTTCCGCGCTCCGCCCCGGGCCGCCGAGTTGCTTGCCTGGCTCGGCGTCGATTGCGCGAATCTGGCGAACAACCACGCGCTCGACTACGGCCCGCTGGCCCTCCGCGACACGAGGCAACACCTGGGCAACGCCGGAGTGCTCACCGTCGGCGCAGGAGTCGACGTCGAGTCCGCCCGGGCGTGGCGCCTCCTGGACGCCAACGATCGCCAGATCGGTGTCCTCGGCGTGACCGATCATCCACCGGCCTTCGCGGCCGGCCCGGACGAGGCGGGCGTCGCGTTCGCGGACCTGCGGCATGGCGTTCCCGACTGGCTGAAGCGCCACGTCGGCAGCATGTCTTCCATGGTAGATCTCGCGATCGTCACACCACACTGGGGTCCCAACATGACCACCGAGCCGCCGTCGTACGTCCAGTCAGCCGCAAGAGCGCTGAAGGAGTCAGGCGCCGGCCTGATCGCGGGCCACTCGGCGCACGTCGCCCACGGAGTCTCCGGACCGATTCTGTACGACCTCGGCGACTTCATCGACGACTACGCCGTGGACGAGCGGCTCCGTAACGATCTCGGGCTGATCTTCCTCGTCACGGTGGACGACGACGGGCCGCACACGCTGGAGGCAGTGCCCATCGCCCTGGACTTCTGCTACACCCGGCCTGCGGACGACCTGGAATCAGAGTGGCTGCGGCGGCGGATCACGACAGCGTGCGCCGCATTCGGCCACAAGGTTGCCCGGACGCCCGACGGCCGCTTCGCCGTCCAGCTACGGTGAGCCGGCCAGGTACCGCTTGAACCACGATGCCGCGAGCGCCGAAACTTCTTCCAGCTTCCCCGGCTCTTCGAACAGGTGCGACGCACCCTCGACGATGCTCAGCTCATTCTCGCAGCGCATGGCGGTCTGAGACTCCTGGTTGAGACCGATGACCGTCTCGTCCAGGCTGCCGACGATCAGCAACGTCGGCGCGGTGACATCCCCAAGCCGGCGCTCGGCCAGATCAGGCCTCCCACCCCGCGAAACGATCGCCCCGACCTCAACGCCCGGCTCGGTCGAGGCCCACAGCGCGGCCGCCGCTCCGGTGCTCGCCCCGAACAGCCCGACCGGGAGGGCTGTGGTCGCGTCGTGGGACGCCGTCCACCCGATGGCGCCGACCGTGCGGCCGGCCAGCATCTCGATGTCGAAGACGTTCTGCCGGTCGGCCGCCTCCTCATCCGTGAGCAGATCGAACAGCAGCGTCCCCAGGCCTTCGGCTTGCAGCGTCTCGGCGACCTGGATGTTGCGCGGGCTGAGCCGGCCGCTGCCGCTGCCATGCGCGAACACGACGACGCCGGTTGCCTCGGCAGGGAGGGTGAGGGTTCCAGGCAACTCGGCGCCGCCCGCCTTGATACGCACCTCCTCGGAGGTGTTGTGACTGGCGGCCGCTTCGTCCAGCAGGGCGACCACCTGGTCATCGCTGGTCTGGCGGAAGTCGTCGTACCACTGGCCGATCGAGGACAACCAGCTCGGCTGCTCGACGACCACGACCTCGTCGGCGACGTCGGCCATTGACCGAACCGTTTCCGGCGGCGCCACAGGGACGGCGAGGACGATCCGCTCGGCACCCTGGGCGCGCGCCACCTGGCACGCCGCCTTGGCGGTGGCGCCGGTGGCGATGCCGTCGTCGATGATCATGGCGGTCTTGCCTTTGAGCGACACCCGGGGACGATCGCCGCGGAACCGCTGGCTGCGCCGCTCGAGCTCCGCCCGCTCGTCGGACTCGGTCGCCTCCAGGTCGGCGTCTGACACGTTGACCAGCCGGAGTACCTCGTCGTTGAGCACCCGGACGCCGTCCTCGCCAATCGCTCCCATCGCCAGCTCACGCTGGAATGGGACGCCCAGCTTACGGACCACCAAGACGTCCAGTGGAGCGCCCAGCATGGCGGCAACTTCCGAGGCCACGGGCACGCCGCCACGGGGGAGTCCGAGCACGACGACGTCACGGCCGCGCAAGTGCTCTAGCCGGCCAGCGAGCTGGCGACCTGCGTCGGTTCGATCTGCGAAAGCCATATCGACCTCTACTATCGATCGTCCCGCGCCGAGGGCCGCGAGGCAACCGGGTTCAGCCAGCAGTGTCGTGCACGTCCGCGAGCAGCGGCCGCTTCGCCACCCGTCCATCTCCGGACGAGCGTCCCGCCAGCCGCCGCTGGATCCACGGCCCGAGGTAGGCGTACGCCCAGCGGACGTCGTCGCGACGACTGCTGAGCCAGGACGCGGCAACGGGGTCAGGCAGAGCGAGCCAGGACGGGTCGGCGGGCCACCCGAGTGCCGCCAGCACGCGCGCGGCGACCCGCTGGTGGCCGAGCGGGCTCAGGTGCAGGCGATCGACGCTCCACGCCGCCGGATGCGCCAGGCCGGCGTCCGAAAACATGTCGATCACGTACGCCCCATGCCGTGTTCCGACGTCAATCACGGCCTCGTTCATCGCCACAATCCGCTCGTACAGCACGCGCTTGACCGGCAGCCGCAGCGACAGGTCGGCGAAGCGGAACAGGACCACGTCGGCGCCGGACTCGCGGAACGTCTGGACCATCCCGTCGAACCGGTCCATCATGCGGTCCAGGTCGAAGCCCGGACGCAGCGCGTCGTTGCCGCCCGCAGCGAAGCTGACCAGGTCCGGACGCATGTCGAGCGCCACGGGCACCTGCTCGACCACGACGCGGTGGAACCGCCGCCCGCGGATGGCCAGGTTCGCATACTGCAACCCGGGCGCGTGCTCGGCGAGCGAGGCCGCCACGATGTCGGCCCATCCCTGGAGCGTCCCGTCCGGACGCTCGTCCCCGACGCCTTCGGTGAAGCTGTCACCGATCGCGACGAACCTGCGCCACGGCGGCCGTTCCGGCCCAGCTGCTGCTTCCATGCCCAGCATTGTGGAGGATGGGCCCATGACCGCACCTGATCGGGAGGTCGTCGACCTCTGCCGCGACCTGATCCGCATCGACACGTCCAACTACGGCGACGCCAGCGGGCCGGGCGAGCGAAAGGCCGCCGAGTACGTCGCGGAGCAGTTGGCCGACGTCGGCCTCGAGCCGGCGGTGTATGAGTCGTTGCCGGGACGGGCGTCCGTGGTCGTACGACTGGACGGCTCGGATCCGGCACGAACCGATGCACTCCTGATTCATGGGCATCTGGACGTGGTGCCGGCCGACGCATCCGACTGGACCCACGACCCGTTCTCGGCCGAGCTCGCCGACAGCTGCATCTGGGGCAGGGGAGCGGTGGACATGAAGGACATGGACGCGATGATCCTGTCTGTTATCCGCGACCGGGTGCGGACGGGACGGCTACCGGCGCGGCCCGTGGTGCTGGCGTTTCTGGCCGACGAAGAGGCGGGTGGAATTCTCGGTGCCCACTGGCTCGTCGACCACCATCCGGACCTGTTCGAGGGCTGCACCGAGGCGATCGGCGAGGTCGGCGGGTTCAGCTTGAGCGTCCGCGACGACATGCGGCTCTACCTGATCGAGACGGCGCAGAAGGGCATCGAGTGGATGCGCCTGACGGTCACCGGCACGGCGGGCCACGGCTCGATGCTCAACGGCCACAACGCGGTCACCGAGCTGAGCGAGGCCGTCGCCCGATTAGGTCGCCATGACTGGCCACTTCGACTCACGCCCACGGTGCGGGCCTTTCTCGACGGCGCTTCGGAGGCGTTCGGCGTCACCCTCGACCCGGAGGATCCCGAGCAGCTCGTCGCGACCCTC
>JASLBX010000373.1 GCA_030146385.1 Jiangellaceae bacterium
CTCCGCGGTGTCCACAGCCGACTGCGCGCCTCCCTTGTCGTCCGTCCCGCGCGCCCCGGGACGCATCAGGCCCGCCGTACGCGCAACGTTAATGTGGGCGTTGGAAGCGTTCGTTGATCGAGGTGGCGGGCATCTCAGCGGCTCGGAGGTTCAGGTTGTCGGCTTGTTGTGGTCCGTCGGCCGAGCGTGAGCCAGGCCGAGGGCCTGACACGGTTGCTCTTCCGGTGCCGCCCCGGCGGCGCGATCCGCGTGAAGTGGCCCGGGGAATGGTCCGCATCCCGGGCGGGACGTTCCGGATGGGCGGCAACGACCCTGATGCGTTTCCCGACGATGGTGAGGGCCCGGTCCGTGAGGTCACCGTCTCGCCATACTTGATCGACGCCACCGCGGTGACCAACCGGCAGTTCGGGTTGTTCGTCAAGGACACCGGATACGTCACCGAGGCCGAGCGGTTCGGCTGGTCGTTCGTGTTCCACCTGTTCGTCGGACCGGCACAGCGGTCCCACGTCCGCGATGCCACCGTCCCCGGCGCGCCCTGGTGGCTCGCGGTCGACGGCGCGTACTGGCGGGCGCCCGAAGGCCCCGGCTCGGACGTGACGCGAAGGCCGCAGCATCCGGTGGTGCATGTGTCGTGGAACGACGCGGCCGCCTACGCCGCCTGGGCGGGCAAGCGCCTGCCGACGGAGGCGGAGTGGGAGATGGCCGCACGCGGCGGACTGGACCAGGCGACCTACGCCTGGGGCGACGAGCTCGTGCCGAAGAAGCGGTGGCGGTGCAACACCTGGCAGGGCCAGTTCCCGCGGGTCAACACCGCCGACGACGGCCACGTCGGCACCGCGCCGGTCAAGTCCTACCCGCCGAACGGGTACGGCATGCATGAGGTCGCCGGCAACGTCTGGGAATGGACCGCCGACCACTGGTCCACCACCTGGCACGCCGACGACCGCCCGGAAACCCGCACCGACCCCAAAGGCCCCCCGTCCGGCGACGGACGCGTCACCCGCGGCGGCAGCTACCTGTGCCACCACTCGTACTGCAACCGCTACCGCGTCGCCGCCCGCACCTGGAACACCCCGGACAGCTCCACCGGCAACACCGGCTTCCGCTGCGCCGCCGACCCATACGTTACGCACGCCGTCAAGAACCGACTCTGGGACTACGAGGTATCCCAGACGCTCGATGTCGTCGGGAATGCGCTATCTGGTAGCTGCGGGCGGCCGGGACAGACGGCGTCCGCGCATGTTTCGAATCACCCGAGCATGGACATACCGACTGTGTTGAGCTGTCACTCCGCCGAGGCCCTCGGCCGTAGGGGATGCACAGTGTGTTGCAGGCCGATAGTCGAATACGGTGAGCGATGGATGAGCTGCCCGATCTACTGACCGTTTCGCCGGAGGTCGCCGAAGAAGGCCGCGCGATTCGTCTACGCCTGGTCGGCGAGATGGATATGTCTACGGTCCCTACCTTCGAAGAAGTGTTCTCGTCAGTACTCGATGAGCGACGCGACCGTTTAGTGATCGATCTTTCCCGCGTGAAGTTCATGGACTCGTCTGGACTGAACGCACTCATCCGAGCCCGCAATGCCATGGACGACCGCGGTCTCGACCTGGTCATCTCTGGCGTCAGCGACCAGGTCCGGCACCTGTTCGAGGTCAGCGGCCTGACCACTGCATTCATGTTCACGCCGTCGTACCATGAATGAGCGGACGCGTCGATTCAGCCGCGCCCTTGGCGGCCCCCTTGAGAGCCGTCCCAGGGACGCGCGCCGTTGGGCCATGGCCAAGTGCGCTGGCCTGCGGTTCGATTGTTCGGGCGTCAACCTCCCGCTCCTGGTCAGCGAACTCGTGACCAATGCGTGCGTGCATGGCGCCGACCCCGTGACTCTTCACCTCGAGATAGGTCACACGAAGGCGCGGGTTGAGGTCGAGGACAGCATCCCCGAGTGGCCCAATGTGCAATCTCCGAGTGCGCGGGACCCGGGCGGGCGCGGCTTGGTGATCGTGGAGTCCCTGAGCCACATGTGGGGGGTCGAAAACAAGGTCACCGGCGGCAAGGTTGTATGGGCTGAGGTGATCATGAAGGAGCCGGGCAGCGAAGCGCTCGAGAAGGTCGGCCGCGCATGACCGGCCTGAGGGGAGACCCCGAGCAACTGCGCCGCCTTGAGGCACTGACCGACCGGGCACTAGCCCATCTCGACCTGGAAAGCCTGCTGGAGGAGCTGCTGGAGCGAGTCACGGACCTGCTCAAGGTGGACACAGCCGAAGTTCTGCTCATCGACGAAGAGGCAAACGAGCTGGTGGCCACGGCGGCCAAGGATCTTGAGGAGGAGGTCCGTCACGGATTCCGGGTGCCGGTAGGCCAGGGCTTCGCTGGCACGATCTTCGAAAGTGGGCGGCCAAAGATCATCGAGCACGTCGACGAGTCGACGGTTTTCAGCCCGATCATCCCAAGAACGGGCATCCGATCACTGCTGGGCGTCCCGCTCGTGGTGTCGGGTGCCGTCATCGGCGTGCTCCACGTGGGCACCCGGTATCACCGGATGTTCGGCGAGAACGACATCCAGCTCCTTGAGGCGGCGGCGGACCGGGTGGCTCTGGCCGCCCGGGCCCGCCAGGCCGATGTTGAGCGGGTGGCGGCAGCCGTCCTGCAAAAGAGCCTGCTACCCGGGCGCCTCCCATCCGTTCCAGGCCTCGACATGGCCGGGCGGTACTTGCCGGGCGGTAAGGGCGGAGTGGGGGGCGACTGGTACGACGTGTTCCCCTTGCCCGATGGCCGCACCGGCGTGACGATCGGGGATGTCGTCGGGCGCGGTATGCCCGCTGCGGTGGTGATGGGGCGCCTGCGCAGTGCTCTACGCGCTTACGCCCTGGAGGCCACCGACCCGGCCGTGGTGCTCGAACGGCTGGACCGCAAGGCGCAGCACTTCGAAGCGGGGCAGATGACGACAGTTCTGTATATGGTGCTCGAGCCCGGGGCGGAGCGGCTGACGCTGTCGTCGGCCGGTCACCTGCTTCCGCTCTTGGCGCCGCCCGACGGGCCGACCTTCACAGTTGACGCACCGGTTGATCCACCGCTCGGCACACTCCGCTCCGTGCAACGCCGAAGCACCGTCATTGCCATGCCCGAAGGCTCGGTGCTGTGCCTGTTCACCGACGGCCTGGTAGAGCGGCGAGGGGAACCACTTGACGATTCCCTAGAACGGCTGCGGGCGGCGGTGACGGTGTCGGCGCCGCACAGTATCTGCGAGGATGTGCTGCACGCTCTGCTCGGCAACGAGGAACCGCCGGACGACATCGCCGTGCTCGCGATGCGCCGGACAAGCAGGGCGGCTACGCGATCAGTTCGTACGGATCCTGCGTAGATCAGCCGGTGCGACGAACGTCGACCTCAGCAAAAGCGCCAAGCTGTCGGCGAAGCTCTCGCGTGACCAGCCACGGTCGATAAGGAGCCGCTCGACAACATCCCACGACATCAGCGCCCAGAGCATGTCGGCTGCAGTGTCGACGGTCCAGGGCGAGGCAAGGCGCCCGTCGTCGCGCAGCCACTGTGCCAACCGACGCGAGCCCTTCAGCCACCGCGACATGACGTTGTTGTGCATCGCGGCCGCATCGGGATCGGTGCGGCGCACCTGCTCCACCGCCCGGGCGACGGGCATGATTCTCGGATGGGCCCGCGCGATGTGCCGAGCCCACTCGTCTAGGGCCGACACGGCGTCTGGACTGTCCCATACCCGGCTCAGGGATGCACCGAGTTCCTCTGTCTCTCCAAGATGTCCGAGTAAGGCGGCGAGCAACTCGGCTCGGGTCGAGTAATGCAGGTACACGGCGCGCCGGGACACACCCGCCGCCTCGGCGACGGCCGCCATGGTGACCGCCTCGAAGCCCATGTCCTCAATGAGGCGCCGGGTCGCCGACAGCAGTGCCTCCGCAGTGCGACGGCTGCGCGCGTTGCCTGGCTCGTTGATGGTCTTCGCCATGCACTCCCCTCACGCGGTCACGTCTGCTGAATGCGCGTACGCGTCGATTTCGCGCAGCAGATCGGCCTTGCGCTCGGCATCCATGAACGACGCCTGGATGCCGGCCCGGGCAAGACCCCCGACACCGTCCGCGTCGAGGCCGAGCAACCCAGCGGCGACCAGGTACTCGTTGTTCAGCGTGGTCGAGAACATGGGCGGATCATCAGAGTTGATCGTCACCGGCACCCCGGCGGCCACAAGACTCGGCAGCGGGTGTTCGTCGAGCGACGGCACTGACCGGGTGCGGAGGTTGGACGTTGGACAGACCTCCAGCGGGATGCCCTCGGCCGCGAGGTGTGCCAGGAGCGCTGGATCCTGTGCCGCCGCGATGCCGTGGCCGATCCGCTCCGCACCGAGGTGATTCAGCGCGTCCCAGATCGTCTCCGGTCCGGTCGACTCCCCCGCGTGCGGCACACTGTGCAGGCCGGCGGCCCGCGCGCGATCGAAATGGGGTGCGAACTGTGGCCGCGGCACACCGATCTCCGGGCCTCCAAGGCCAAAACTGACCAGGCCGTCCGGTCGTATCCGAAGCGCGGTATCCAGCGTCACGTCGGCGGCTGGGATTCCCAACTCACCCGGGATGTCGAAGCACCAGACGAGCTCGACCCCGAAGTCTCGCCCGGCCCGGTCTCGGGCGTCTTCCAGCGCCTCACAGAATGCCTCGGCGGCGATCCCACGGATGATCGACGTGTAGGGGGTCACCGTCAGCTCCGCGTACCGCACCGACTGTCCGGACAACTCGCGGGCGATCTCGTACGTCAGCATCGCCACGTCGTCGGGTGTGCGGATCAGGTCGACGACGCTCAGGTAGATCTCGACGAAGTGGGCGAAATCCTGAAAGACGAAGTACTCCCGCAGCTGGTCGGGATCGGCTGGTACCGGGCTCGTCGCCTCATGGCGGGTCGCCAGTTCCGCCACGATGCGCGGTGACGCTGACCCCACGTGGTGCACATGCAACTCGACCTTCGGAAGATCTGCGATGAACGTCCTCAGTTCCTGCATGCGGCTCATCATCCCGCACTGTGGTCGGCCACCGCGAAGGTCTGTCAGACGTCCCGGAAGCGCTCCGGTCCCACGAGTTGACACCTGAACCCGGGTATGGGTCCGGAGCGCACCTGGTGATGCCGCTAGTTCACCGGTTGACCTTGGCGTTGGCGTGAGGCGGCGGACCACCGTTCGCCTTCACGTACGCGCTGACTTCCCCGCCGAGGTTCCGGTACTGCTCGGCGAACAGCACCATGATCTCCCTGCTGCCGTCAGCACTCACGAACCGTGGCGCGTCCACCGCGACCCGGCCTGCCACGCCGTTGTCGTACACGAGGCCGAAGTGCGTGATCGTGCCCGCGGCGAGAGTCAGGGTCGCTCCACCCACGTCGCCACCTGGCACGTCCACGGTGCCGACGGCACGTACCTCTCGGCCGTCGGCACCGTGGACGTGCCAGGTGG
>JASLBX010000239.1 GCA_030146385.1 Jiangellaceae bacterium
ACATCGACTTTACGCAGGTTGAGCCGTCGGCGCGGCCCAAGGTGATCCTTCCGGCGTGTTGGTCACGGCGCATCCGGCGGTGCCCCGGCGAGCAGCGTGTCCAGCAAGCGCACCGCGCCCGCCTTGTCCAGGGGATCGTTGCCGTTTCCACACTTCGGCGACTGGACGCACGACGGGCAGCCGGACGGGCACGGGCACGAGGCGATCGTCTCTCGCGTCGCACGCAACCAGGGCGCGGCCGCCAGATACCCCCGCTCGGCGAACCCTGCGCCTCCGGGGTGGCCGTCGTGGACGAAGACCGTCAGCAGGCCGGTGTCGGGATGCCGGGCCGTGGACAACCCGCCGATGTCCCAGCGATCACAGGTGGCGAACAGCGGCATCAGCCCGATGGCCGCGTGCTCGGCGGCATGCGCAGATCCTGGGGCGTCGGCGGCGGAAACCGGCAGCATCTCATCTGGCAACGTCCACCACACCGCCTTGGTGCGCAGCTGCCGTGGCGGGAGGTCGAGCGGTTCCTCTCCCAGCACTTCACCCGAGCCGAGCTTGCGTTTCAGGTACCCCACTACCTGACTGGACACCTCCACGCTGCCGAAGCTCAGCTGCGCGTCGCCCCACGCCACGCTGCGGTCGACGGCCAGAATGCGCAGGTCGGTCACGTCTCGGGCGGTGGTCGTGTGTTCGACTGTCTCGGGACGTACGAAGGCGACGTGGTCGTCGAGATCCAGCCGTTCGACGACGTACGTCTCGCCCTGGTGGATGTAGATGGCCCTGTCATGGACGGTCGTGTGCGCCCGCCCGGAGTCCACCGTCCCGAGCAGGCGCCCGGTGCTGGCCTCGACGAGCTGGACGATCGGCTCTCCAGATCCCCGCAGGTCGGCGAGGTCGTGAGCCCACCCGCGCCGAACCCAGTGCCACCCGGACGAGCGCCGCCGCAGCACCTTGTCCGCCTCGAGTGCGGCCACGACCTCCGGCGCGGCCGGTCCGAACAGATCGACGTCCGCCTCGGTCAGCGGCGACTCCTGCGCGGCCGCGCACAGATGTGGAGCGAGGACGTACGGATTGTCCGGGTCCAGAACCGTGGCCTCGGCAGGCCGTCCGAAGATCGCGTCGGGGTGCCGGACCAGGTATGTGTCCAGCGGGTCGTCCCGAGCGATCAGAACGGCCAGTGAGTCCTGTCCGGCCCGGCCGGCCCGTCCGGCTTGCTGCCAAAGCGACGCCCGCGTGCCCGGCCAGCCGGCGATGACGACGGCGTCCAGGCCGGCGACGTCCACGCCCAGTTCCAGAGCCGTCGTTGCCGCCAGCGCGCGGATCGTCCCGTCCTGAAGCGCCTGCTCCAGCTTGCGGCGCTCGTACGGCAGGTAGCCGGCCCTATACGCCGCGACCTGCTCGGCTAGGACCGGGTCCACGTCGGCCAGGCCGGATCTGGCCAGCTGGGCCACGGTCTCTGCCGCGCGCCGGGAACGGACGAATCCGACCGTCCGCGCGCCCGTCACGACAAGGTCGGCCAGCAGGTCGGCGGCCTCGGCCAGTGTGCTCCGCTTGACCGGCGCACCGTGCTCCCCACGCAGCGACCTGGTGGGGGGTTCCCACAGCACGAACTCCTTCTCGCCGCAAGGCGAGCCGTCCTCCTGGACAGCGACGACGGGGACGCCCGTGAGCCGCTGGGCGGAGAGCTCGGGGTCGGCAGCGGTGGCCGACGCGAGGATGAACACGGGATCGGCGCCGTACTTCGCGCAGATCCGGCGCAGCCGTCGGAGCACCTGCGCCACATGCGAGCCGAAGATGCCCCGATAGGAATGGCATTCGTCGATCACGACGAACCGGAGTGAGCGCAGAAAACCGACCCACCGGTGGTGCCGCGGTAGTAGGGAGCGGTGCAGCATGTCCGGGTTGGTGAGCAGGTAGGTCGCATGGTCGCGGGCAGCATCTCGGGACTCGAGTGGGGTGTCGCCGTCGTACGTGGCGGCGATGAGATCCGGCACGCTCAGCTCGTCGAGGGCGCGCAACTGGTCGGCCGCGAGCGCTTTGGTCGGCGTCAGGTAGAGCGTCGTCCCACCGTTCTTGCGCCCTGCGCGGGCCGCGGTGAGGGCGGGCAGCAGGTAGGCGAGCGACTTGCCGGATGCCGTGCCGGTGGCCACCACAACCGACCGGCCGTTCCACGCCAATTCGGCCGCCTCGGCCTGATGCGACCACAGGGTGTTGATGCCGGCCCGCTTCAGGCAGTCGCGCACCTGCGGATCCGTCCACTGGGGCCACTCCCCTATGCGCCCTGACCGCGCGCCGATGCGCTCGACATGCGTCACCCGCTCGTCCCGTCCGGTGACGAGCGTCTCGAAAAGGCGGCCTACGGTACGCACCCTATGCAGTGTCGCTCATGGTTGAATGCCAACAAGAAGCCCCGCCTGGCCCAGGAAGGAGATGCCGTGGATCTGACCCTGTCAACCCGGTCCGAAGATGGCCGGACGGTGGTCGAGGTCGCTGGTGAGATCGATGTGTACACCGCGCCGAAGTTGCGCGAACAGCTCGCCGAGCTCGTCGACTCCGGGCGGTACGACCTTGTGGTCGACATGACGGGCGTCGAGTTCCTCGACTCGACTGGCCTGGGCGTGTTGGTGGGCGGGCTGAAGCGGGTCCGGATGCACGATGGCTCGTTGCGGCTCGTGTGTACCCAGGAGCGAATTCTGAAGATCTTCAGGATTACCGGCCTGACCAAGGTCTTTCCCATCCACGAGTCCGTGGCCGACGCCGTCGCTGCTGACTCCGCCTAGCGCATGGCCAAAATCGAACTGAGCTTTGCCGCCAGGCCGGCGCACGTGCGCACGGCCCGGCAGGTGGCGGTCACGCTGGCGCGGCGGCTCCAGCTGCCGGAGTCGGCGCTCGACGCAGTGCGGCTCGCCGTCGGCGAGGCCTGTGGGCTGGTCGTGGCGTTGCAGCGCGAGACCCGCCCGGACGATCCCGTGGTCGTGACGTTCGACGACTCCAAAGGGCTGGCCGTGGACGTCCGCGGGGTCATCGCCCTTGAGTCCGCCGAGGGAGACCAGGCCGTCGACATCCTGGCGGCAGCGGCCGAGCCAGTGCTCGATGAGCTGCCGGTCGGTGCGACCTTGGCCGTCGTGTCCGAGCTCGTGCCGCGGCTGGACGTGACCACCTCGCCGGACGGCGTCACCGTGGCAATGCGCTGGCCAGCGGAGGCGAGTGCTCATGCGTGACAGAGAGTCAGTACACTCCTGGCGCAGTTGGACCGTGTACTGTGCGCGGTCCGGATCGATTTGCCGTTGATCGTCACGACCCCGCCCACGAAAGGCATGTGTGCGGGGTTCGGGTGATTGAAGCCGGCTTGCGCGCCAGTGGCGACGCGAGCCACGTCAAGGAGGACGAATGACCGGGCCAATCCTCGCCCAAGAGGGTGACTCGGCGATCTCGCTCACCGGCAGCAACCTCTCGTACGTCATCGTCGTCGCGCTGGTTGCGCTGGCGGCGCTGGTGATGGCGGCCCTGTTCCGCCGGGAGGTGCTCGCTGCGAACGAGGGCACCGAGAAGATGCAGAACATCGCGCGCTCGATCCAAGAGGGTGCCGCCGCATACCTGAGCCGGCAGTTCCGGACCCTGAGCGTGTTCGTGGTGCTCGTGTTCGGGCTGCTGTTCCTGCTACCCGGCGATACCGGCGTGCGGATCGGCCGCTCGATCTTCTTCATCATCGGCGCCGTGTTCTCCGCGGCGATCGGCTACCTCGGCATGTGGCTCGCCGTGCGGGCGAACGTCCGGATGGCCGCGGCCGCCCGTGATGAGGGCCGCGACCCCGCAATGCGGGTGGCGTTCCGGACCGGTGGTGTCGTAGGCATGGCCGTCGTAGGCCTTGGCCTGCTCGGTGCGGCCGTCGTGGTCCTGATCTACCGTGGGGACGCCCCGCACGTGCTGGAAGGCTTCGGTCTCGGCGCGGCGATGCTGGCGATGTTCATGCGTGTCGGCGGCGGAATCTTCACCAAGGCCGCCGACGTGGGCGCGGACCTGGTCGGCAAGGTCGAGCAGAACATCCCGGAGGACGACCCGCGGAACGCGGCCACCATCGCCGACAACGTGGGCGACAACGTCGGCGACTGCGCCGGCATGGCGGCCGACCTGTTCGAG
>JASLBX010000020.1 GCA_030146385.1 Jiangellaceae bacterium
GCCGTCCGGCCACCGCACGACGGCTCCCGGCAGGTTCGCGCCCTGCTCGGCCACCACGGCGATCCACCGGGCCGGCCAGCCGGCCAGCCACGCCACAGCCGCGGCAGCCGAAGGCACCGCCGGTGACACCGCTGCGGCCAGGACGCCCAGCAGCGTCGTCGGAGCGACGGCGGGTGCCACGAGCACGTTCGCCGGCAGCGAGGCCAGGCTGGTCTCGCTCACGAAGGCCACCAGCACCGGGATGGACGCGACCTGAGCCGACAGGGGTACGGCGACTGCCTCTGCGTAGGGTCGCGGCACCCACGGAAGCGCGTCCCGCCACACCGGCGCGAGCAGGAGAATGCCCGCGGTCGACAGCACGGAAAGCGCGAATCCAATGCTGACCGCGAGCCACGGGTCGAGCAGGACCAGCACGAACACCGCCGCCGCCAGGGCGGGCAAGGCGCGCTTGCGCCCCGCGGTGGTCAACCCCATGATGCCGATCAAACCCATCGTCGAGGCCCGGACGACGCTGGGATCGGGACGGACGAGCACCGCGAATCCGATGACCGAGAGCACCGCGACGGCCGGTAGCCCATAGCCGCGCACACCGGCCAACCGCGCAACACCGAGGACGGCGATCAACACCACGCTGACGTGCACGCCCGACACGGCAGTCAGGTGGGTCAGGCCGGTCTCCTGCATGGCGCGGCGGATCTCCGGCGGTAGCTGGCTCTCGTCCCCCACCGCCATGCCGGGGACGATCCCCCGAGCAACGGCGGGCAGGCCGTCCACCGCCGTCCGCAATCCCTGGCGGAACGGCTCAGTTAGTAGGGCGGTGAGTCCCGGACCGCCTGTCGGTCGCGGCGGGTCACCAGTGCGCAGGAATGCGGCGTACGCGCCGCCCCCGTCCGTGGCCGCGAGCCGCCCGGCGACCGATACCGGCGTGCCCGGCAGCACGGCGGTCCATTCCGGGTCGGACGCCACCAGCATGGCCGGCGTGCGCACGTCTGCGGTGATGCCGCGACCGGCGATCTGCTCGATCCGGAGCCGTGCAATGACGTACGGCTCGCCTGACGCCGACGCCTCTCCGGAACGGAGTGAAGGATCGGACGTGACGACCGCCTCGACCCGGACCCGGGCACCGGCCGCGGCGAGCTCGGCCACCGGCCCGTCATGCACAGCGCTGGCCCGCGCCGCTCCGCCGGCCATACCGGCCAGCACGGCCGCCAGTGCCATGACAACGGCCAACCGGCCCGGGCCCGAGCGAACGATCGAGAACCCGGCCAGCGCCACCACGGCCGCGATCACCGCCAAGCCGGCCTGGACGCCCACCGAGGCATGCAGGCCCGCCAACACGCCCAGCCAGGCTCCGACGGCCGCCGGAACGAGGCGCAGGTCGGCCGGCTCGACGTTCGCCTCCACGCCATCGGCGTCGGGGCCGAGCCGCTGCCTCACAGCGTCACCAGGTCGGCGATCGCCTCGAACTTGGCCGGACCGATGCCAGAGACCTCGAGCAGCTCGTCGACGGCAGTGAACCGGCCGTTCTGTTCGCGCCACTGCGCGATGCGGGCGGCCAGCGTCGGCCCGATCCCTGGCAGCGTGGCGAGTTGCTCGGTGCTGGCGCTGTTGAGATTCACCGCCGAAGGGCCCGCACTCCCCTGATCAGTTGCTGCCTGCGGTGGCGCGTCGATGCCGACAACGACCTGTTCGCCGTCAGTAAGGATGCGGGCGAGGTTCAGCGGAGTGAGGTCGACGCCCTTCTCGGCGCCGCCGGCCGCGTCGATCGCGTCGATCACCCGGGATCCCGACGGCAGCCGGACGATGCCCGGGCTCGCCACCTTGCCGGCCACATGAATCACCAACTCGGAATTGGCGTCCGCCTCGGTAGCAGCGTCTGGGGCGACGGCCGGCGTACCGGTCGCCAGAACCGTGCTGACCGGCCCGGGATCGATCGCCTGCACGCGTGGCCGGCCGAGTCCGGTCAGGACAGCCGTCACGGCGAGGCCCAGCAGGACGACGAGCACGACGACAACCGCATGTGCAGGCTGTAGGCCGGCTCGGCCGTTCCGCACGCTGGGCGGCAGGCCCTCGACAACCGCTCGGACCGGGAGTGGCAGCCGGTCCGTGATCGCAGACCCTGCGAGGCCGCTTGTGACATCGGTGGAGTCGCTCTCATCGGCGACCGCGTCCCAGCTGGTCGCCTCCGGTGGTTCCCCGCTGCGCGGCGGGTCGGCTAAGGGATTCGCCGGCTTGGCGTGCCGTCCCGGTCGCCGCGTGGCAACCGCCTCACCATCTGTCGCCGCCTCTGCCGCCTCACCATCAGCCTCGGCGGCGGTCTCGGAGAGCCCGGGCGCCGTGAGAGCGCGGAGCGCCGCCGGCCGCACCCGCGGCACCCAGCCCCGGCGACTTGACAGTGCCGAGACCCGCGAGCGCGCCAGATCGGCCTGCTCGGCCGGGACGTGGCGCCGTCTGCTCAGCAAGGACATGGCGTCGACGCTAGGGGCGCCTAATCACCCGCCGGAGGCTTGCGACGCCATCTGTGGATATCCCGGCGTCCCTGACCCTGGGTGTGGACAACCAACCCTGCCGAGTTGTCCGGCCGGACAGCTCGCTGGCCTGCGGCGTTCCGACGTCCTACCCGGACAACGCGAGGGATAGGCGTTAGCGCGGGCTGACGATCACGGCCAGCAGCCCCGGCCCGACGTGGGCGCCGATCACTGCTCCGACCTCGGCCGCGACAAGCTCGCCCAGCGCCGGGATTCGTGTCCTCAGCCGCCCAGCGAGCTCGTTGGCGCGCGCCGCGTTGGCCAGGTGGTGGACAGCGACGTCCACCCGTTCTTGCCCCGCCCGCTCGACGGCGAGGTCCTCCAGTCGCGCGACCGCACGGGACGACGTCCTGACCTTCTCCAGCAGCTGGATCGCGCCGTCCTGCAGGTACAGCAGTGGCTTGACCGCCAGCGCCGTACCCAACAGCGCCTGCCCGGCACCGATCCGCCCACCGCGGCGCAGGTAGTCCAAGGTGTCCACGTAGAAGAACGCCGACGAGCGCTCCGCCCGCCGTCGAGCTTCCGCCGCCACCTCATCCGCGGCGAGCCCGCGGTCAGCGGCGTCCGCAGCCGAGAGTGCAGCAAAGCCGAGCCCCATGCCGAGCGAGGACGAGTCGATCACCTCAACCGGCACCGGCGCGTCGCGGGCGGCCAGGCGGGCGACGTCCACCGTCCCGGAAAGCTGGCCGGACAGGTGCACCGACACGATCGCGGACGCGCCGGACGCCGCCGCGGACTCGTACGCGTCCAGAAAGGCCCTCGGACCCGGCTGCGACGTGCTGACCCGCTCGTGCCGCTGCAGCGCCTCGGCGACCGTCCCAGGACCGATCTCGCGTCCCTCGGCCATGGCCCGTCCGTCGACAACGACCTGCAACGGGACGACGGCGATGCCACGCTCGGCGGCGACGTGGGGGTCCAGGTACGCGGTCGAGTCGGTGACGATAGCGACGTCGCGGGTCATATCGGGCAAGCTACCGGTACGCCCGATCAGCCTGGCACGACGTTGACCAGCTTCGGCGCGCGGACGATGACCTTACGCACCGGCCGTCCGTCCAGCGCCCGCTGCACCGCCTCGGACTCCAGAGCCAGACTGCGCAGCGTGTCCTCGTCCGCCGACGGCGGCACCTCCAGCCGGTCACGTACCTTGCCGGCCACTTGGACGACACACGTGACCGTCTCCTCGATCAGCAGCGCAGGGTCCGCCTCCGGGAACGGCGCGAAGGCCAGCGACTCGCCGTGGCCCAGCCGCTGCCACAGCTCCTCGGCGATGTGCGGAGCGACCGGCGCCACCATCAGCACCAGCGGCTCGACTACCTCACGCGGCGCGGTGCCCAGCTTGGTGACGTGGTTGTTCAACTCGATCAGTCGGGCGATCGCCG